>CAZFKK010000032.1:1982-16138 GCA_964519735.1 uncultured Taibaiella sp. | reverse complement strand
TGGTGAATGGTGCCGGTCTGGCTATGGCTACCATGGATATGATTCAACTGGCCGGTGGTCAGCCTGCAAACTTCCTGGATGTTGGAGGAACAGCCAATGCGCAGACTGTAGAAGCCGGTTTCCGTATTATTATGAAGGATCCCAATGTGAAAGCAATTCTGATCAATATTTTTGGAGGTATTGTTCGTTGCGACCGTGTGGCTGCCGGGGTGATTGAAGCCTATAAAAATATGGGCACTATCAATATCCCGATTATCGTTAGGCTGCAAGGAACCAATGCAGAAGAAGCCAAGAAATTGATTGAAGAAAGCGGCCTTAAAGTAGAGTCCGCTATATTGTTGAGTGAAGCTGCCGAATTGGTTCAGAAAGCGGTAAATGCCTAAGGGCTCTACCTCCTGCTTAGGGAAAGATCACCAGGTGAATAGTGTCTGATATAATATGCATCGACCAAAGAACCGAACCGGGTAACCGGGAATTTTTAATGATTTTATCGAAAAAAGGCACTACTTGTGGTGCCTTTTTTCGATTTTTAGCCCCTTAAAATTTACCTTAAAATAATTTGATTAAACATTAATGTTCCTTACTTTTGTCCATCAATAAATATTTATTCATTAATTTTAAAATATAGCATTGTGGCGTACGAAAACAACAAATCTTTTGAGGAAAGACGTAATACTGAAAGTATCTTTAGTAAGCGTATCAAAGCGGGAAAAAGAAGGACTTACTTTTTCGATGTAAGGGAAACTAGAGGTAGCGATTATTTCATTACGATTACCGAAAGTAAAAGAAAGTCAAATGAAGATGGGTACGAACGACATAAAGTTTTTATTTACAAGGAAGATTTTAATAAATTTTTGGAGGCATTGACAGAAACAGTTAATTATGTGAAGACCGATTTGATGCCTGATTTTGATTTTGACGCTTTCAGACATGACGATCAGGACGAATACCCGTATAACAGTAATTACGAAACCGAAGGAAGTTTACCTGCTCCCATTGCTTCTTCTATTGAAGAGGAACCTACTCCTGTTGTGGCCAGTCTTTCTAATACAGACCAGGATGAAGCTACTGATGTTGATACATGGAAAATGTAATTCTGGATGGTATTTATTATTTAAAAAGCCCTCTTTCGAGGGCTTTTTAAATTTATTCAATTGGTCCAATATAGTTAAGATACCGATACCGGTAATTAATTTACTGCATCTCCAAGGATAATATTCCGTAGTTTTATCGCAAATTGAATATTCAGCAAACCATAAATAATGGAAAAAATGCCAATTAATACAAAGGACGCAATAGGATTGAAAATATTACCCAATAACCCTACCGAAAACACCACACCCGCTAAAAGGCTTACGAAACGTGCAACCATGTTCTTGGGATGCACCCTGTTCATGAGCAATAAGGTATAACCGTATATAAATTGCAGCGTCACAATAAAGATGATGCCATAGCTCATGTATTGCAGGAAGTAAGCCATATTAGGGACGAAAAAGAGAAAAACGACACCTGCTACCAACTCCACCATACCTTCCAGGATCAACCATTGATGGGCAATACGCAAATGTTTGTTGTTAAAGGCATAAAGAAGCGTTAGCAGTGCAGCAGCGAGGTTCAATATCCCGAAAGAAGTAATCAACACCATAGGGTTAATCCACATACAGAATAAAGCTGCAATACCCCAGATCACTGCGAGGCTGCCCTTAGCCACTAAAATATTATTTTGTCTTGTTACTTTCGTCTTTTCCATTGTAAAGTCCATAATGAATCAATTTTATCTTATTTAAAATAACAATCCCTCGAAGAAAAGGTTTAGATCCAAAATAAAAAGCGGATTTTTGTGCCTTGTTTTTTTTCGAATCTTTCTTGCGTACCTTGATTTATATGTCCTTCTGCTGAAATGCTGTATCTTATTCATCACATTGAAGAAATTGTTAAAAAATACCGTGGGGAAACGCCGTTATCTTTACTGCTGAGCCGTTATTATAAACAATACCCTAAATTAGGTTCCCGGGATAGAAAGGTTATTACCCAGGCAGTGTACCTGTATTACCGCTTTGCACTTTATTTTCCAAAGGATACAGCTGTTTTTGTAGTGATCCGCTATGCAGTACGTCATTTCAACGCACATCATCTCCCTTACCTGGAAAAGATATTGGTCGCTATAGAACTGGAAGATGTTGAAGCTGCGGCATTCCCTTTGCAATGGGAAGAATGGAAGCTGAAGCTGTCCCCTGCGCTTTCCCCGAAGGATTGGCTGGCATCCCTTTTGCGCCAGCCCCGGCTGTTCCTGCGTATCAGGAACAACCAGGATGGGGTAATGGCGATCTTGAACAAGGAGCAGATTCCTTTTGAATGGATGCCTGTCTTTGACAGGGAAGAACATACCACCAGGGACTGTATCGCTTTGCCTAACGGCACTGCTGTGGACAAGCTGCTGTCAGCAGGAGATTACGTAGTTCAGGACTGGGCTTCTCAAAGGACTATAGGACTGTTGCTCGCCAGCTACCTCGAAGGAGGACATACTTACCCGGAGACCATTTGGGATGTCTGTTCCGGGGCTGGTGGCAAGTCTATTTTACTCAAAGATCGTTTACCCGCTCACCGCCTGCTGGCTACAGATATCCGGGACAATATACTGTTTAATTTTAACGCCAGGTTTAAGCAATACGGGTTGCGCGGGTTTAAAACCTTAAAACTGGATGTGGCCAATAAAAACAGCCTTGAAGCAAAAATCGGGAACAGGCTATTTGATCTGGTACTTTGTGATGTCCCTTGCAGTGGCAGCGGCACCTGGGCCAGGACACCGGAACAATTTTACTTTTTTGACCCGGACACACTTTCTGAATTTTCTGCCCTGCAATATACCATTGCTTCCAATGCCCTGGCTTATTTAAAACCGGGAGGTGTACTGGCCTATATCACCTGTTCTGTGTTTGAGCAGGAAAATGAAGGAGTTGTGCAGCAATTGCTGCAGCATCATATCCCCTTGCAATTGAAGGAACAGCAGGTAATAGCAGGGAGCAGCCTCGGAGCGGACAATATGTTTGTGGCTTTAATGATCAGGCAATAAATTCTTTATCGCTTTATCCATTTCTGTATCCTGACGCCCTGCTTAGTCACCACCTTAAGCAGGTAAATACCGGCAGGTAATGAAGCTATATTCAGCTTAAGGGATGGACCGTTATTTTCAGCCTGCAACAGAACATGACCGCTTAAGTTGCAGACAGCCACGATCATCGCTGTCGGAATGGCCTGGTTTTGCAGGACAATCGTAATTTCATGGGTTGCCGGATTGGGATAAATCCTGCTGTAATTTTCATCCACAAAAGAGTGCTTATCAAGGCCGGTCATTTGAAGCCATGCTTTTCCGAAATCCGGGACGCCATAGCCGGACAGGGTGTCCGGGTTGCCGTAGCGATGCGCTACAGACTCAATCAGGGTCCGGATCTGCAATGGTGTTTGTTCCGGTGCCCCTTGCAGCAGGCAGGCGCTAAGGCCGGCTATGATCGGGGTGGCAAAGGATGCGCCTGATGCTGTAGTCACCTGGCCTTGTCCATTTATTACAGCAGCCTGAACGCCCATAGCGCTCACATTGGGTTTCAATATGCCGGCGGCATTAGGTCCCTTGCCCGTGCTTAATGCGGGCTGCCTGCTTGCATTGACAGATCCTACGGTCAGCGCACTATCTGCATCTCCGGGGCTAAGTAGGTATTGCCAGGTGGTATTGCCCTCATTACCGGCACTGGTGACCACAAGTATGCCTTTCCGGGTGGCTATATTGGCTGCCCGGGCCAATAGCGTGGTCTGGCCGTTAAGGTCGCTATAAGTATAAGAATCTTCCGGGTTATCAAAGGTATTGTATCCCAATGCACTATTGATCAGATCGGCCCCTATACTGTCTGCACGCTCGGCCGCTGCCACCCAATTGTCTTGTTCAATAGCCTGTTCCGTGGTCAGGTGGTCGGTAGCGTATAAAGCATAGGACGCTTCGGGCGCTGTTCCTACAAAAACGCCTGGTTGGTAAGCTGCCATACAGGAAAGGACCTGGCTGCCATGAGCGCCGTAATCAAAGACAAATGAAGTATCATAAATGAAATTCCAGGTGTCCGCCAGGCGGTTGTGTTGTCGCATACTATCGAAGGCCGGAATATCAGGAACCCCGGAATAGCCTACATCCATTACCGCGATCAGCATACCCTGGCCTCTGTTGCCGGATTCATGTAAGAGGGCTCCGTTGCATAGTTGTATCTGCGTCCATGCAGCCGCATAAAAATCGGCGTCAAACCGGGTTGGTTTATAACCATTGCCGGTAGAAGAGGGGACCTCATCACCTGTCGGACGCTGTCGCGACCCCGATGGGTAGTAGGCTACCTGTTTGCTTCCTGCTACAAAGGAAAGCTCCCTGATTTGTGCATTGGCGCCGGAATCTTCCATCAAGACCACACAGTAATTGAACCAGCGGGAGCTCAGGTGCAGTTGGCCACCGGTGATTTTTAGCACAGAATCTACATAGAACCGGGCAACAGGAAGGTCACTGCTGTCTATAGGGCACTCATACCGGCTTCTGCGGTCTAGCGCACGCTGGGATAAAAAGGAGGAAGGCTGGCTTAAAGAAAAAGAGGTCGTGTTTTTGTCTGTAAAGGTAACCCGGAAAGCGTATTGAGGGTTCTGGGCTGAAGCTTCCGTCCGGATACCTAAACCCGCCAACAGAAAAAGGCCCATCCATAATCTTCCCATATAGCCACCGTTTAAAGCATAAAGTTAAGCTATTTTTGCAGGATCCCAATGCTTTTCAGGTCAGGCCTGACGATTCATCTTTGAAGGTATCCGCTTCATGTTCCGACAGGGAATTGAGTTCAATAAAAGTGCAATCCGTATAGGCAATCAATTCATGCCAGACATAAGCCGGAATTTCAATCTTAACCGGCCCGGTCACGAATATGCTTTCCAGCTCCCTGTGGTTGATCTTACGCCAGTTTAAGGTCAGTTGCCCACTGGCCAGGATCAATAGTTCAGGATCTTTAGTCATAGAAATGCCTTTGTGGTAATGCCTGCCGCTGATGCTCCCTGCTTTTCTGAAACAAACCAGGTGCCGGCCATATCTTTCGTGAAAATATTCATAGGTATAACCGCGTTCATCCCGGCCCACCTCATCAAGGGGAGTAATAGTAATCATTACTAATGGAAATTAAATTGTTGTGAACTCTGTTTATAAAACCTTTTTTCTTTAAGCACAGGAATACACAAAGTTAAGGTTGTGTTTTGGGTTTTTGTATTTATATATTTTCTTTTTGTTGATTATTTTGTATATTTGAAATAATTTTATTATTTTTCAAATAAAAGGGGATGAGGCAATGATTAATAACTCTTAGCTAAGTTTACAAAGACTATTGGATTGTCTGGATAATTAAATATGCTATTGTTTTGGTATTTTATGTCAATATTTTATAATTAAATCTATCCTATGAAAACAAAACTATTCTTACTGATATCAAATTTATTTCTAGCCAATACGCTGTTTGCACAGTATTTCAATCAGTACTTCGATGGAGCAGATACCTCTGTTACCAATTCAATTTTAATTCAGATGGAAACAGACAGTACTAATATATGGCAAGTTGGTGCCCCAAATAAAGCAATTTTTAATTTGGCGGCAACTGCTCCTAATGCTGTGATCACTGATACAGCTAACTATTATCCGCCTAATAATAGATCCAGTTTTCAATTTGCAGTGGCACCCTGGGTAGAATGGGGTGTTCTTGCAATTCAATGGAAACAAAAGCTGGACATAGATTCTGGTTTCGATGGGGGTATGATCGAGTTTTCTATTGATTCGGGGCAAAGCTGGCAAAACGCTTTTGAAAACCCTAACGTGTACAACTTTTATGGATTCGATCCTGCGAATAAACAAACGTTACCCGATGGTGATTTTGTTTTTAGTGGTACAGACAGTGCCTGGAGAGATATTTGGCTCTGTTATGATTTTTCCTGGCTGCGCTTGAAAGATAGTATTCATGTACGCTTTACCTTTCTATCGGATTCAGTTGATAATAATAAGGAAGGTTGGATGATTGATAACCTGATGTTACATCAAACTATCTTTCACACCAGTGTTAATGAATTTAAGCAAGATAAGTACCTAAGTGTTTATCCTAATCCGGCAAGTAATATCATTTATATTGAAGCTCAGAAATTGCCGGGCTTTCATATTGTGGAACAGATGGCTTTAATCAATTCACTGGGCCAAGTAGTAGAGCAATGGGAAAATATTCCCACCAAATATTTCATCAATGCCCAGAAGTATAGTAATGGGTTATATTACCTTAAGGTAAGAACCAATAAACGATCAGAATTGATACCCATTATAATTCGCCATAATTAAGGATGCTTATTATGTTGAAGTATATTGGCTTGTGCTTCGTTTTTGTTTTTGCTGTTGCATTTTCGTTTGTGCAAAAACCGATGCCATACCCATTTCCTGAATTGAAGTTTTTCCCCGTTATGCCTCTTGCAGAAACAAATCCTGTAACTGTTGAAGGTGCCGAATTAGGAAGGCATTTGTTTTATGATCCTATTTTGAGTGTACATCAAAACATGTCTTGTGCAACATGTCACAGACAGGAGTATGCTTTTTCTGATGCACCTAACGCATTTACGAAGGGCAATAAGGACGTTTTAACAAAGCGAAATACGATGCCTTTGTTTAATCTTGCTTGGTACAGCTCTATGTTTTGGGACGGCAGATCCTCAGGGATTGAGGAGCAGGTTTTTCATCCGGTAAGTGATCCCAACGAGATGAACCTGCAATGGACAGAAGCTGTAAAACGAATTCAAGGTTCTCCATTTTATAAACCAAAATTCGCTTTAGCTTTCGGTAATCAGCCCATAGACAGTGTGCTTATTTCAAAAGCAATCGGACAATTTTTGCGAACGTTACTTTCTTATCAATCAAAGTATGACAGAGTTTTGGCTGGTAAGGATAATTTTACCAAAGATGAGTACGACGGTTATGTTTTGGTGAATGATATGACCAAAGGAGATTGCCTTCATTGCCATACATCAGACGCCGATGCTTTGGGCACAATAAGAACGTTTAGTAATACGGGACTGGATCGGGTATTAGACCCTGTTCAATATAAGGATAAGGGGTTGGGAGCAGTGACTCATAATATTTCAGACAATGGTAAGTTTAAAATACCTTCTTTGAGAAATGTTGCTGTTACGGCTCCATATATGCATGATGGTCGGTTTGCAACATTAAATGAAGTTCTTGATTTTTACAGTGAGGGTGTTCAGCAAAGTGTAAACATAGATTCAAAAATGGGATCTGCTCACCAAGGTGGTGTAAGACTTAGTCATGAAGAAAAGCAAAAAATTATTGCCTTTTTGCAAACGCTTACTGATTCTGTTTTTATAACAAACCCAGCTTTGAGCAACCCATTCTTAAAATGATGAATATCTACCGGATCAAGGTAATATTGCCCTCATAGCTTTCTTCGCTGCCATTGTTCATGACGATATGAATAGTGTAAATATAGACACCCTGAGGCTGATCCTGTTCGTTAAACCGGCCATCCCATCCATGTCCTTCTTTATTGGTTGTTTGGAACACCAATTGTCCCCATCGATTGAATATCCTGAGTCGCATGGAGGCTACATCTGAGCGGAGCAGTTGCCTGGGGTAGAAGTAATCATTGACATGATCACCATTAGGACTAAAGGCATTGGGCATATCCGTATAGCAATCCTTAAGGACGTCTACGTATTCGGTAGTACTACATCCGTTATTGTTGATGAGGGTCAGACTGTACCGGCCAGGCTGCCTTACTTCAAAAAAAGTGTCCCTGCTGCCGTTCTGCCACAGGTATTGATCGGATGGGCTGGCAGGGGCATGGTTATACAGCAGGATGGGCTGTCCCTTATAGCAAATGGAGGAGTCCCGGTTTAGCATAACCCGGGGCGGGGGCGCAACAAAAATAGAATCCCCAACCTGCAATTCCGGGCAAACCCTGAAGCCTGCAGTGAGTTGTACCCTTAAATGTCCGCTTTGGTCATAAGCATGGTTTATTCCTTCCACTCCCGTACGCGTCCTACTGCCATCCCCAAAATCCCATACCAGGCTTTGTGTCGTGCTGTCTGTCTGAGGATGAAAACGAATGGTTTCTCCTATGCAGACAGCGGCTCTGTCCTTTTGAAGCCCCAGGTCTTTTACAATAGCATCTACCGTAATCATTTGGTAAGCCGTATCGGTACACACCGCCCCCTGGCCTGTTAGCCTTAACTCAAATTGTCCGGGATGACGATAAGTATAAGAAGGTTCGGGAAGGGCAGTTGTCGTGTCGCCATTGCCAAAATCCCAAAGAAAACGGGTGAAATGAGGATCAGAAGTATTTTTTATAGAAAGCGGGTTTCCGGAACAGACCAGGGTATCCACCTTAAAAGAAATGGAAAAGTCTTCCGCAGGTATAAAAAATGAGATCAGGGTATCACATTGGGCAGTAGTGACCCGCAACCTATACGTACCGCTGGGTACATTCCTCAATGTATCTTCCCTCGAAAGGGTGTCGCTATTGCCATTGATCCAGGTATAGTGATAGGTTACGGTATCTCCGGGATAGGTGTGGGCCCAGGCCCGGCCATCGGGATAAGCTTTGCAGGCATTGCGTATGGAGATCGCAGGCAATACCCCGTTGGGGAAACTAACTTCAAAGGAATCTATATGAAGATTGCAGGGTGGGGTATAGTAGCTGATGCTATAAGTGCCGGGCGCCGTAACGGTCCTGCTGAAGCCGGTAGTGCCGTCACTCCATAAATAGTCCCAGCCCTCGCTATCCTGCGCGCTTAAGGTCATGGGATGGACATTGGCAAAGCAGGGGGCATGGGCTGCCTGATGGGTAATGATCGTTTGGGCGTTGAGGGCGGCAATAGTATTGGGAAAGGCGGTGACCATTCCTGAATTACCTAACCTGAGCTGTGGCAGGAACTGGCAGGCCGCTCCTGAAAGATTAGGTTGAGCAACTACTCCTATACCCACATCTAAATTGCTGGTATATACTTTTCCATCCGGTCCCGTTTTGAGGGCATGCATGAAATAATTGCCTATGGAGAATTTGCTATTGACGATACTGGCTGAATCTTTCAAACCCAGATCGAATTGATATAAGTGCGGTTCTTCTTCTCTTATCGAAGCATAAAGTTTTGAATCATCCGGAGAAAAAGCGACATCCCCGCGACCCAATTGTGGGGTTTTTAGCCGAAGCAGCGCTACTTGCCCATAAAGTTTACCGGTTGAAATGTCAAAATCATATAATCCTAATCCCATGCGATTAATGGCTATTTTTTTTCGACTTGCAGCAACGGTTATATTACCCTGGTTGGCCCCAAAGTTAACCGGCAATAAATCTGAAATTACGGGGGTGGCAGCGATACCGTCCTCATTGATCGAATAAGCCTTGAATTTATTATTGCCGTGATCGATCACTAATAACCAGGCATTACAACGATCCCCCGTCACAGCAGTCATCATTTCCGACAGAAATCCCTCCATAAAAACGCCTTTTTGTGCAGGAACGATATCTCCCAATCCTCCGTTAAGGTTAATGTCCAGCACACTGTAATAAAGCCTGTTGGCGGCTGTTGTCGGGAAAACATCCATGGAAGTTAGGGAGAAAATGTAGTATTTGTGGGTACTGCCCGGCATAGGCAGGATTACTGCTGCCTGAGTGGTGCTTGCCGTGGGATGGCCATTGGCAATATCTCCTAATATTTTTACACCGTTAGGCATGAGGTTACCATTTTTGTCCCATACATTATAGCCTTCCGTATAAAACAGTAATTGTCCTCTTGAATCACAAATGGAAGCGCAGCCTTCATCGGCATTGATGCTGGTAGCAATAGGTACAGGACTACCACTGTTGAAGTCAATGCCGTCATGATGTCCAAATGCCCATACGTTTTCGTATTGGGCATTTGCATTAAACCTGATCAAATGAAGCAGTAAAGCCAAACAGATAAGTCTAGACATCATTGAAAGGTTAAAAGTTCTATTGTGAAAATAGAAAAAAATCACCAGGTTTCCTACTTAAATAGATAAAACCCGGTGATTCCTGTATTATTTAATTTTTGCGATCTTTTCTGTCTTAATTAAAGTACCATTGATATCAAAAATATGTAATAAATAAATGCCTTCGGCTAAATCCCTAATCGAAATATCGGAGGCGTCTTTACGGGTTACTATAGATTTTCCGGAAATGTCGGTTAGTGTAACAGCCACCTTTACAGAAGATTGGATGGTGATCCTATCTGTAGCTGGATTGGGGTATATGTTGACCTGGCCGGCTATACTCCTGTTTACCGATGGAATATCCGTATAATTGGTTACCGGGTATTCTGCGGCGGTATCTACACATCCTGTAGTTTGATCACTTACAATGACCTGGTATTTTCCATTTTGAGTCACTGTGTAAGTACTGTTTGTCGCCCCTGCAATTAATTCCCCATCTACCATCCATTGGTAAGTACTATAAGGTTTGGCCGTGCCTAGTTCCTGGTTGTCAATAGTAATGGTAGGCTCTAAAGAAAATAAGGACACGTAAAATGTATCTATATGATCCAGACAATTGCCTTCATAATATTTTACCCAATAGACACCTTCTTTTGTTATTGTTCTGTTGAAGGAAGTATCCTGGTTATCCCATACATAGTGAGTTGCCTCTTCTAAAGGAACGGTCAGGAGAGCATGATCAGCCTTAGCACAAATAATCCCTTCCCTGCTATGATATTGAGTAGGTTCCGGCATTTTTACCAAGGGTACATCAGTAGGTAAGGTCTTTGCCCAATTAGCCATAGTATCCAGGTTAATCACCTGTGGTTTCGGTTGGCAACTCATTCCGGCTTGGTTGGGCGCATCAATAGTGCCCATCCAGGCGTCGGCGGAGAAATAGTATATTTTGCCATCCGGCCCTCTTTTAATATTGGAAAAATAAATAGTGCTTGTAGAAATCTGGGTTCTGGATGCAATAATATCATTGGTGGAAGGACGGCTAAGATCGTATTGGAAAATGGCGTTAAGCCCCCAGTCGTTTACATATAATTTTGAATTGTCCGGCGAAAAGCAGACACCATAATATTTGCTTGTAGTATTTGTGGTAACGGCAGTGTCGATTATTTCCGGTTTGCTGGCTTCTCCGATAGCAGGGTTAAAGTCAAATACAACAAGACGTTGCCTGGTCAATTCAGATCCGATGGTAAACGCCAGCTTTTTTCTATTGGGGGATATGGCCAGTTGACCCACGGATTGCGCGAACCCCGCAATAGAATTATAAGGAGCAAGACCCTGGCTAGTGGTAAATACATTGGAAACAACAGGATCTTTTTGAACGCCAAACCTGTTTACTTCAAAAGCTTTAAACCGGGTAATGCTTGTGGTTTCCCTTTGAGGATCCAACAGAACGACCCAGGCATTGCAATTGTCTCCTTCTACAGCGATCATATGTTCTGTAAAGCGGGTCGTCGTATCCAATACAATACCCTTTTGTCCGGCTACAACATCCCCAAGTCCCCCATCCAGGGTCATATCTACAACGCTATAAAAAAGAAGCCCAGAGTAGTCCACATAATCGGGGGAGCCCGGAAATAATATCTTAGCCATAAGGTAAGTATTAAAGTCAGTCAGGGAAAAAATGTAATATTTGCCTGGCCCTCCCGGCATGGGGACAATCACAGCACCTTGTGGAGAAGAAGATGTAGGAGCGGTCTTTTCGTATGCCGGCACAGCGGTAAGCCCTTTCCCATTGGGCATTATTTTCCCGTTTTTGTTAAATACCGTATCTCCATCTGTATAAAATAGCAGTTGACCTGTAGCCGGATCACAGATAGAAGCAGCAGCTTCGTAACTATTAAATGATAACGCACGCGTTGCAATATTAGGGCTACCGGAATTAAAATCGATTTTAATCCCCCCTCTCTCTCCGGTTATCCAAACATTTTCCTGTTTCTGAGCCTGGGAGGATCTCAGAATTCCGAAAATTAATATTGTTAATAAAAGTCCGGTTTTATACATAATTGTAATTTTTATGAAATTAAAAAGATGATTGCTGCTTCTTTGCAAAGACTACAACAAAAGTAGGCACATCAATAACAGATTCGCTACGTATTATCTCCGAATTTCTTAATTACGAAAAACCCTGATTTTTCTAAGTAGTATTACGTACAAATGTTCAATTGGTCTTGCAATAATATAACTTTGTTAGCTCAAAATACGCCAAAAATGTTTTTAAGGTCCGGAGCAATACTGTATTGGTTGATCTGCACTCTTGCCGGGAGTTGTGTAGTGGTAGTACCTTGTGTAGCACAGCAAGGCAACTTGTATCGCCCTTCTGAAGATGCTCGTCACAAGGAGTTCAGTGTCGGGCCATTTAAGTCTGATAAGAAGAATATTGGACAAAGATTACGAAAAGCAGATTCCCTGTTAGGAAGTTATCCGGATAGCGCTCAAAAACTGGCGGAAATTGCTTACCTGGACAGCAGACAAATAGAATTTTCCGAGGGCATGGCGCATGCTTTGAATATCCTGGGTTTGTATTGTCAGAACCAGGGATGGTACGATTCGGCTATTACCTTGTTTCAAAAAGCTATTCCTATTGCTGCCGGAGGTGGTTATAAGGTACATAAACTTTATATAAATATGGCCAATTCTCATTTTTATAAAAGCAACTATGAGCGGGCATTGGAATTATTTTATAAGTCATTAAGTGCAGCAGCACAATATAAACTGAAAATCAGTTCATTGGATTCCACAATAATCTACAGCAATATGGCCAATATCTGGGGGCGTTTGGGTGAAATGCACCAGGCTAAAGAAGCATTGCATACCGTGGAAAAGGTGGCGATGGGAAGCAAAGATGATATTTTGAAACTGAATTTTTATCGAATAGCCGGAACGGTATATTACAATAAAAGTCAGCAGCAGTCAGAAGCCTATTACAAAAAGGCGCTCGGTATAGCAGTGAAAAATAATTGGGTGCATGCGGTTATTCCTATCCTGAATGGATTGTCTCATATATACATAGATTATGGATGGACCGACAGTGCCTGGCTTTATACTCAGAAAGCAGTATCACTGCTTGACCAATATCCTAATGCTTATAATTATGACCGTTTTCATACCGAAGATAATATGGGCCATATCCTGATGCAGCAGAAGGATTATATAGCTGCTGAATCGGTGTTAAAATCTACTTTTTCCCGGGCTCAAGGTGCACAATTGCAGGATTTTATCTTGCATATGGAACCTAATTTATCTAAACTATATGCTATAAGAGGAAAGTACCGGGAAGCATATGAACACATGTTGCATTATGCAGAACTTAAGGATAGCATCATGGACATGCAGAAGGCCAATTCCTTAGCTATCTGGATGAAGGCACGCATCAATGAAAAAGACAAGCAGCTTATGGCTAAACAACTGCATATTAGTCAACAAAAGGCACAATTGCAGGCTAAAAACTTTTGGATCGGTGGGGCTTCACTGGGGGCTATATTGATCCTGGGCCTCCTCATCTTATCCCTTCGCAGCTATAGGCACAAACAGAAATTGCAACATGCCACCATACATCAAATGCAGCAGGAGCAGGAAATCAACCAGCATAAGGCCTAGGTAAGGGGTGAAGAGCAGGACCGTAACCGCATCGCACAGGAATTACATGATGGGATCGCCAGCCAGTTGTGGGCGATCAAATTGAATGTGGACAGCTTGCAGCAACAAAATGTATGGAATGGCAGCCAGCAGCAGAGCTTGCAAACCATTTACAGACAGTTGGATGATACCACACATGATGTGCGAAAGACGGCCCATAACCTGATGCCGGATCTGCTGCTGGAAGAAGGCCTGGCCACTGCATTGGCTTCTTTATGTGAGAAAACGGGCAAAAGCACGGGAATGGAAGTCGATTTTCTGGAATATGGTACTATGCCCCGGCTGGATGCGGATATTGAACTTTCTTTGTATAGGATGATACAGGAATTGATACAAAATGTTTTGAAACACGCAGGTAGCGCTACCCAGCTCCTGGTTCAACTGAGTTGTATCGATATGCTGCTGAACATCACTGTTGAAGACAATGGTAGAGGCTTCAACCCGGAAGACCAGGATA
>CAZFKK010000032.1:0-1972 GCA_964519735.1 uncultured Taibaiella sp. | reverse complement strand
GATATGCAGCATTTGCTCTAAAAAAGACATCGTGGTAGCACAGGATATACAGGCAAAGCAGATAATAAAAGAACTAAAAGATTCATTGTATGATTAAAGTAGCGATAACAGATGATCACCCTATAGTAATCGACGGCTTGTGTACCGCCTTGCAATTGCTTCCGGATATGCTTATCACAGGTACTTACCAGAATGGAACGGAATTGTTCAGGGGACTTAAGGAACAACTACCGGATGTATTGTTGCTGGATTTGCAACTCCCGGACAAAAACGGGAATGAACTAGTGCCGCTCCTGCTGAAACAATATCCCGGTTTGCACATACTCATCTTAAGTGGTATGGAATCTTCGCCTTATATAAAGGAAATGATGCAGAAAGGCTGTAAAGGATACTTGTTGAAAAGCAGCACCAACCAATCAATCCTGGCCACTGCCATAAGGCAGGTGTATGAGGGGGAGCTTTACCTGGATGCCTCGTTGAAGGAGCAATTATTGCGGGAAATGCTGGTGTCAAAAAGAAGAGCCAATAACCTGAATCCCAAGGTAACTCAGCGGGAAAGGGAAGTCCTTAGCCTGATCGCCCGTGAATACAGCAACCAGGAGATTGCAGACAAATTGTTCATCAGCCTGCGCACTGTAGAGACACATCGCTACAACCTGTTGCAGAAGCTGGACGTGAAAAATACCGCAGGGTTATTGCGTGTAGCAGCAGAGTTGGGTTTATCGACGGAATCATAACCTCAGCCAAATGGGCTATGCGCAATCGACTTGTGGTTTTGGCGGAGGTTTGCCGCCTGTTACTGAAGTTCATTACCGGCAGCAGGTGCCGCAGCTTCCTCATTACTGACCAGGCGTACGTCGTTTTTGGTTAATTCTATTGTCCCTGCTTCGGCCATTACCCGGAGGCGCCATAATAAAAACAGATCCCCGGTAGGTATATTATGCTTGGTAAGGGCAGCCTGGATGATTTTGTTTGTTTTTTGGAATTGCGGTTTGATCAGCTCTAATAATAAGTGGTCATATTCATCAATAGGACATCCTTGCAGCTGTTTGCCTACCAGGTGCTTGCGGATCCCGGCATTTTCCTGGCTGAGGCGAGTCCATTCGGCTCCATCTGTTTCCCACTCTGAGGGAGTGATCACCCGGGCCAGTTTACGGGCCTTGATAATTTCTTTGGGGGGGATCATACTAAAACTGGCAGGGTAAAAAAGTTTGCCTTGTTCATCCAGGAAGGGTAGCCCGTTAATATTAATCACCGAGAAACGTCCCTGGTGCTTTTTGAGGAAATGGAGCAGCCAGAAATAAGCACAGACATCTGCAGGGCAGGGGGCCATCCAAAGCCAGATCTTCAACTGATCGTTATTGCTGAGCCGGCTGGAACAATCCATTAGCTTTTCCAGGTCCTCCACGACAACAGGAGCATGTCCGGCCCCGTTCACCTCATTCCAGAAGGCTGACCTGCCCTGGCTAAAACCCAAATCCTCTGTTTTTAAAGGCCCGACATGTAAGATATCTTTTAATACAATAACTTCTTCTCCCAGTTGATCTCCCTGCAGCAGGGCTTCTTTCAGGGGACGGGCAGCATGGTCGCCCACAATAAGATGGATAATGCTCATGGTTTGCAAAACTATTTTAAATTTTACAGGAAACAAAAGATAAAATAACCCAGGAATCTTACTTTTGCTCTCCATAATTTACCGGACGATAATTCCCTGTCTATGAACCCCTATGCAGCCTCCGTTGCTTACCTGATGCAGCGGTTACCTATGTTTTCCCAGGTCGGGTCCGATGCGATTAAAAACGGGCTGGATAATATCATCCGCTTATGTGCGCTCCTCGATAATCCCCAGGACCGGTTTAAAAGTATTCATATTGCCGGAACCAATGGTAAAGGAAGTACGAGCCATATGATGGCGGCAATACTACAAAAGTCGGGGTATACTACCGGTCTTTATACCTCCCCCCATCTCGTT
>CAZFKK010000031.1:11656-16199 GCA_964519735.1 uncultured Taibaiella sp. | reverse complement strand
CATTTCTGTACTGATGGGATATTGGGCGCCACTTCCGGCATCCATATAAATAACATGTTTGCCCTGCAGCTCTCCGGCCCAGGCCGTACATAAGGCCACATCAGGTTTATTGGCCGGAATAGGTGCAGAATGGCTCATATAAGAAACGGTGGTCGGCACACCGCCATCAATGACCATATAGCCTGTAGAGATCACTTCCAGCTTACTTTGCTTGATATGAGGCGCCGAAATAACATGCTGCCCGATCAGCAAATCCGGGTTACGGCCGGATATTAAGGAGAGATACAGTAAAGCATCGGCAAATGGGGAGACCTGGGAAGGGCTGCCGGGAAATAAAACGACAGGAATATGACTTTCTTCCTTAAACTCCTGGATACAACGATCTACATGCGCTGTAACCATGATACTGCCTCCCATGAACACAAAATCCACTCCGGCTTCCTCACATTTACGGGCGGTAAGCCTGATGGATTGCGGAGACACACTATCCGGATCAATCAACACGGCGAAAGCATGTTTCCCTTCTGTCTTTAATTGTTGAAATTTAGGGTAAATATAGCCTGGACGCATAGGTACTACCATTATAAAAAACCCCGAAATTGAACATCATCGGGGTTTTTAAGTCTAAGAATTTACTGCAAACTTAACCTTTCTTTTTCAATTCATCGCGAATCTCGGTCAGCAATACATCTGTAGAAGACGGGGCCGGAGGCGCAGCGGCTTCCTCTTTGCGTTTTAGTCGATTAATAGCTTTGACCATCAGGAAGATCACAAAAGCCATAATCAGGAAATTAAGCGCCACCGTAATAAAATTGCCATAAGCAAAGACGGGGCCTATTTTCTTGGCTTCTTCAAGAGAAGTGCCCGGAGCAACTCCATCCACTAAGGCTATATAGGCATTACTGAAATCAGGCGAGCCGATTATCCTGGCCACTACAGGCATAATCAGGTCATTGATCGCTGAATCGACAATCTTACCAAAAGCACCGCCAATGATAACACCGACAGCTAAATCAATAACATTGCCTTTAATGGCAAATTCTTTGAATTCTTTAACGAAGCCCATGTTTTTTAAATTTTATGATCAAAAATAATTTTTTTTTTTATAATTTTCAATTTTATGCACATTTCTTTTCTTTGGAGACTTATGTAGTTGATGATTAAAAAAATCATAAAATGAAATAGGGGTAAGCAACCGTTCAACTGTCTCTATTGTACATAAAAGCAAAAAAAACCTACTGAAACCGAAAAGGTACCGGAACAGCCCATGAAGATACACACTACCGGAATTTCAACCCAGGCCTTTGAAGAAGTATTTAAAAGTCATTTTAAAGCACTGTACGCTTATGCCTATACTATTCTGAAAGAGGACATTATGGCTGAGGAAATGGTGCAAAAGGTATTTTGTAAGCTATGGGAGAAAAAAGATGCCATCCAGATAGAACAATCCTTGCCGGCATACCTCTACCGGGCTGTATATAATGAATGCCTTAACCACCTGAAACATGAAAATGTAAAACGTACCTATCAATCTTATGTAATGCATACAACAACTGAAAGTGTGGAATCTGCCGGCAAAAAAGTAATGCTCAGGGAATTGGAGCATAAAATAGCAGAAGCCTTAAAACGGCTTCCCGAACAATGCCGCACCATTTTTCAGCTCAGCCGGTTTGAAGAATTGAAATACAGGGAGATTGCCGACAAATTGAACCTGTCGGTAAAAACGGTGGAAAACCAGATGGGAAAAGCTTTAAAAATAATGCGTACCCAGTTAAAGGAATACCTGCCGGTATGGTGTATGGCCGCCTTATTATTTTTGTATGGATAAATCACAGTGAATAAGATACATTTTAAAATATAACTGAATAAGGAAAATAGAGTTCCTGATGGACGAAATTTTAGTAAAATATCTTTTGGAAGAAGCCAGCCCGGAAGAAGCCTCAATTGCACACAATTGGTTAAAGGCCCATCCCGACAATCAGCGCCGTTTCGACCAATTCAAATTAATCTGGACTGAAAGTAAAAAGCTGGAACAAGAAACGCCTGTTGATGAACAAGAGGCCTGGAGCCGGTTCCAGGAGCGCATACGGCAGTCTGAAGCTAAAGCTGTGCCCCTTCCAAAACGGAACAGGGCCCGATTATTCCGGGCGGCCGCTGCGATCCTGGTCTTACTGGCAGGCACCTGGGTAACCTATTTTGCTTTGACAGGAAGAGAGGTAGTGCTGGCAGCAGGAGACCGGATACGCACAGAAACACTGCCCGACGGTTCGGTGATCACCCTGAACAAACAGGCTACCTTGACCTATGCTCAAAACTTCAACCGGAAAAACCGGCAGGTAGCGCTTAAAGGGGAGGCCTTTTTCGATGTGACCCCGAATACCGGGAAACCTTTTAACATCAAGGTAGCAGATGTGTCCGTAACCGTGGTAGGCACCAGCTTTAATATAAGAAACACGGAAGAGGCCACAGAAGTAGTTGTAGAAACAGGGGTAGTGGTTGTCGCTAAAAATCATAACCAGGTAAAATTGCTGCCACAACAAAAAGCGATCGTACTTAAAAACAGTAATCAGCCTGTGGTGGCCAGTAATGAGGATGACTTATACCAATACTACAGGACCAACAAGCTGGTCTGCAACAATACGCCTTTATGGAAGGTGGTCGAAATGCTGAACAGAACTTCCGCTACCCGGATTGAAATCGGGGACCGGCGTATTGCCAACTTATCTTTGACCACAACTTTTGAAAATGCTTCTCTGAATGACATACTGAATACGATTGCAGCCACGTTCAATATCCAGGTTGAACAAAAGGACAGTGTTGTTATACTGAAATAAAAGAGCGCATATCTCTCTTTTTACCAGTAGCTTTGCAACAATATCCATAAGTCTCCATAAAAATACAGTATGACTTTTAGCAGAGCGGTCGCTAAAAAAGTGGTATTGCTGCCTTTTCTTCTTTTCCTGTTGGGACATCAGGCAGCGGCACAGCAATTGCTTCAGAAAAAGATTGCGGTTACGGCGGTAAAAAAACCGCTGCGCCAGGTCCTTCAAACGGTAGAAAAGCAAGGTGATTTTTATTTCTCTTATAACAGCACCCTTTTTAACGAGGACAGCCTGGTGTCCGTCAACAGCAGGGAACAAAGCGTAGCGGATTTCCTGGATGCTTTACTGGGCAAACGGTACCGGTATGTGGAACAGGGTAACCATATCATCCTGCTCCCTGCTGTCAGCAGCCAGGCAGCATATATAAGCGGCGTAGTGCTGGACCGTAACACCGGGGAGCCGGTAAGCTATGCCACGGTTTACGAGACGCGCCTGCTGGTGAGTACCATGACCAATGATAAAGGATATTTCAGATTGCCTTTAAAGGAAAAAGTACCGGAGGCCCACCTCGGGATCAGTAAGCTATCGTATGCAGATACACTCCTGGTGCTGCCGGCGGGCAAATTGCAGGAATTGACGGTGCAGATCAACCCGATCAGCTACTCCCTGGACTCGGTGGTCATTACCCCTACCGTAGAACGCACCTGGTTAGGCAATATGTTTCTTTCCTCCAGGCAAAGGATGAACAGTACCAATCTCAGTAAATTTTTTGCAGAAAAGCCGTTTCAGTTCTCTCTTACCCCCGGCCTGGGCTCTCATGGCCGGATGGGCGCACAGGTAGTCAACAGGTTTTCATTCAATATTGTAGGCGGATACACAGCCGGCGTGGAGGGCTTTGAATTGGCGGGAGCTTTCAACGTGGTAAAAAAAGACATGAAATATGTGCAGATAGCAGGTGTATTCAATATTGTAGGAGGATCTGTGAAGGGACTGCAGATAGCAGGACTATACAACCAGGTACTGGATACCACCCGGGGGATACAGATTTCAGGCTTAGCCGGAATTGCCGCCGGAGTCATGAAAGGGATACAGGTAAGCGGGTTGTATAGCCAGGCTAAAAGCGCAGATGGGATACAGCTTTCGGGTGTGGCCAGCATAGCCCGGCAATCTGCTCAAGGAATACAGATCGGCGGCATCTCCAATTATAGCGAACGCAGCACCGGAGTACAGGTATCGGGATTGGCGAACATCAGCAAAACCTCCATGAGCGGCATACAGATCGCAGGGATATTAAACCATACGGGACATATCAAAGGATTACAAATAGGGCTGATCAACATCGGAGATTCTTCGGAAGGATACAGTATCGGCCTGGTCAATATCATCCGGAAAGGGTATCATAAATTGTCGATAAGTACGGGAGAGGCGCAACAATTGCACCTGGCCTATAAGACCGGCAATAAAAAATTATACAGCATATTGCAGGGAGGGATGGAATTGGACCATAAGCACCAAGCCTATTCCTTCGGTTACGGATTAGGCAAAGAAATTAAGATCGGCCCCTCTTTCTCCCTAAATCCTGAACTCAGCGAACTCTATTATTACCTGGGCAACTGGGAACAGACCAACCTTATTTCCAGGCTACAGTTACACCTTACTTTCCAGGTTACCCCTCGTCTTGCCTTCTTTGCCGGCCCGGCGCTTTCCGTCCAGTATTACAA
>CAZFKK010000031.1:10712-11646 GCA_964519735.1 uncultured Taibaiella sp. | reverse complement strand
TATTACAAACCCCTTCCACCAGGGGCCGGGTATAAGCAGCATATCAGCCCGGAATACCCCGGATTCAACTGGGGCAACCAGGTAAAGGGATGGGTCGGCTGGAATGCAGGCTTCAGCATATTCTAAAAAAGAATGCGTCCGGACTGTTGATAACGACACAAAAATGGAGTTGCCTCCTGTGGAACAGGACACAACTCCATAAGTCAAATGCACTCCGGCAAGCCAGGTGAATCAACGTTGTACCACAAATGTACGGGTGTCTACAACGGCGCCGCTTCTGACCTGTAACAAATACACACCTGCCGCCAATTGACCGGTCGGAAGGGATAGGGTGGAAAAGCTTGTTTTCAGGTGACTCCGGTAAACAACTTTACCCGAATAATCCAGGATAGTTAGGGCATCAACAGGATCATGGCCTGACTGTAGGTGGAGCACCTGGTCCGCGGGATTAGGATAAACCTTTAAAGACAGCAGATTATTTACCTTTTTCACACTGCTGCCTTCGAATTCTTCATAAAAGAACCGGTATTGGCCACTGCCTACAGGGATCTCCCAAAAACCACCGGCATTCCATTTTTCCTGGGTCAGTTTTGTCAGTTGCCCATAACTGTTTCTTTCCAGCAGCAGCTGATCCTGGTTGATCCATTCCTCGGCCACTCTATTCTGCATATAGAGTTTGGTGAACTTATTCCCGCTGTATTCAAAAAACAGTTGATGGGCATCCTTCCAGCTCCCGGCAGCCCATTCCTGCTGCACGTAACTCGTGCATTTGCCGGCACCATCATAAGCATACGTAAACTTGTCGCGGTTTTCCCAGGTCATAGTTCCGGTATTCCACCTTTGGTAGATATCTGTTTCGCGTTTCTGACCCGCATCATAAGAGAAGGTGTATTTTGCATAATTAGCCCAGGCCCCGGAAGTCCAGTCCTGTTCT
>CAZFKK010000031.1:5663-10702 GCA_964519735.1 uncultured Taibaiella sp. | reverse complement strand
GTTCTATGAAAGTCTGCATATGGTTATTTGCATCAAAGACATTGGTTGTTTTGCTTACGTTTTCCCATGCGCCTGCAGTCCAGTCCTGGGATACCTCGCTAAGGAGATTGTCCTGTGCATCGTAGGTATAAGTATGTTTATAATCATTTTCCCAGGTGCTTCCCGCATTATTCCAGTTTTGCTGCGTTACGGAAGTGAGGTTACCTTTACTATCCAGCTCGTAGATATCTTTATCATCATTTTCCCAAACAGAGCCACTCCAATTCTGGCCGGTTCTTGAGGTCATCAGGTTGCCGGCATTATACGTGAACATATTCTTACTCTGCAGGTCCCAGGTATTGGTTCCTGTATTCCATTTAAAATAAGTAGCAGCAATAAGATTACCCGATGCATCTAAGGTGCCAATGGTTCTATCTTTAAGCGCGTCAAAGGTTCCGGATGCCGCATTGTATCCGAAGATCCTTATGGAATCCACCTGGAAATAATTCTGAGACCATACATCCACCGGCGCCTGGGGGAATTCATTTAAGAAGTTGTAGCCCAAAAGCCTTTCGACATCAAAATTGGCGCCCCGCGTTCCGGACCAGGACAAAGCTGCAGAATCACCATCGGGAATAAAGCCGGCTCCGTCATAGGAGGCGGTGAACAAAGAGATCAACCGGGATTGCGTACTTGTAGGTTTTTGAGCCGTACTCTTTTGAGCAGGCGGCAGTTTGATCTCTTTCCAGATCTCCGGTAAATGAATTTTCCCGCTAAAAGGGGATTGTGCGGAGACCGCAAAACTTAAACTTAAACAGGCTATACTTAATGCCCATTTTCCGGGAGTATACATGTTGCTTTTCATACCTTGATAATATTTAGAGATTAACTACAAAAGTAGCACGGTTCCTTACCTGAAGCAATACGTCATTTCACGTATTTTGTTCACCGATAGGGGTATTTTAACATTAAGATGTCTTGTCTGAAAGTAATTTTTATGACACGAAATCTATGGAGCAATGCCATCCTATGGGCATTATGTACACTGCTTTTATTATGCTGCTTTGCCATCGTGGCCAGTGCCCAGAACAGCGACAAAAGACCTGCCCACATCGGCCTGGTCTTCCCCTTAAGTACTAATGGTACTGATGCTGCAACATTTTCCAATGGCGGCTCTTTTCATGTTTTAGCAGGCTTATCGCGTAATGAAGAAGCTTTTTGCCTTGCCGGGCTTTCTTCTGTAGTGAAGGAAAATGCTGATGGGGTCATGATCTCAGGGCTGGTCAACCATATCGGCAACGAGGCCACAGGTTTTCAACTGGCCGGCTTAGTCAATCACATAGGGGGCACTGCAAAGGGACTGCAGATCAGTGGTCTGGTGAATGTGGCCGGCCAAACAAAAGGAGTACAACTGGCCGGCTTAAGTAACATCACCCAAGAGGTGGCGGGGGTACAGATGGCAGGATTGCTGAATACAGCAAAGAATGCAGCGGTGCAACTGGCCGGATGGGGCAACATTACTCAAAACGGTTCCGCTACCCAAGTGGCAGGTTTCATTAACCTGGCGAAAGAGGTGCATGCCCAGGTTTCCGGCTTTATGAATATCGCTTCAAAAGTAGAAGGAGTGCAGATAGCAGGCTTTATTAACATAGCAGAGGAAAGCGATTATCCCATCGGTTTGATCAATATTATCAAAAACGGAAGCCGCCAGATCGGGATCTCGGTAGATGACGGAGGCGCCTCCGTGCTGGCGTTTCGTTCCGGGGGAAGAACGCTGTATGGTATCCTGGGTGCGGGATATAACTTCCACAACCCGGCAGGGCGTTATGTACTCGAAGGAGGCATGGGCGTCCACATGCCACTGACACGGTGGCTGGGGATCAACGGAGAGGCTGTTTTCAACACGCTATCGGATATAAAAGAATCCGTTTACTTCAAATCAAGCCTGAGAACGCTGGCCACGGTTAAGGTAGCGAAGCGCTTCGAGCTCTTTGCCGGACCTACTTTTAATCACTTAGGGTTCAACGACCATCAATCGGATATAGGGCCTAAGCATTACCTGTGGACCTACAATCCTTACTCCTATTTCCAGGGCGTTTACCTGGGCCTGATGGGGGGCTTACAGGTTAACCTATAAATGAGTAACCCCTGTAGTAGGGGTATAAGCCTCGTTAAATGTCTTGCAGATGACCAAATTTTTCACAGTATTCCTCCGTCTTTATTAACCAGGGAGGTGATACTTAATCAAAAAACTAAATAAAACAAAGAAAATGAAAAAGTTAAGTATGCTTATTGCCGCGTTATTATTCATTGCCATCACCCTGCCCTCCTGCCGCAAAGTATCCGGAGATGGCCCCGTCCTGACCCAAAAAAGAGAAGTTTCCGGATTTAAGGAAATAAAATCAGAAATATCAGGAGATGTATATGTAACTTATGGAAGCGTTTATGAAGTAACCGTAGAAGCCCAGCAGGATATCCTGAATGTACTGGAAACCGTATTAACAGGAGACCGCTTAACCCTTAGATTTAAACCCAATACGCATATCAAGTCACATGAAAGAATCATTGTACGGATCAGCACTCCGGATATAAAAGCGCTTATTCTCAGTGGTTCGGGTAATATACAAGGTATGAACGCGATGGAAACCAATCGTCTTATATTGAATATAAGCGGTTCGGGTAATATTCACCTGCATGAAGTGAACACTCAACTCCTGGATGCCGGTATCAGCGGCAGCGGGTCCATATCCGTAAACGGAGGTGCAGCAACGGACGAACTTATAGAGATCAAAGGGAGTGGTTCCGTAGATCTCCTCAGCCTGCAGGCCACGAACAGCGATGTGAACATATCAGGTTCGGGTAATGCGAAATTAAATGTCACAGAACATCTTAAAGTAAAAATATCCGGAAGTGGTAATGTTTATTATACCGGGAACCCTTCTGTAGATGAAGTAAAGATCTCGGGTTCCGGTTCCTTAAAGAAATTGTAAAACAGAATTATTTTTTAACCTCAAAGAAAGATATGTTTTTCCACAAATAATAATTAACAGAATAGCACGTTATTTGTCGGGAGGAGTGGATAAAGTGGAGGCATATCTTTCTTTAATACCAATTTATGGAGACTAACTGGTTTTTGGCTGAATTGATTTTCCACGTTCATGAGAGCAGAAAGGATCATTTTCATAAACAACTGCGCCTTTTGAGCGCCTCTTCCGAAAAAGAGGCCTATCTGCAGGCCTTGATTACAGCATCCGGCGAGCTCGACAAACACAATACGCCCACGAATAAAGAAGAGCAATGGGAATTTGCGGGAATCGGTATCTTACAGGCTATCGAAAACCCGGAAGATATGCAGGAAAGCTACCTGACTATTGAAGAACCGTTGAATGCCCGCGAATTCCTGCATTCACTCAGGATACGCAATGCTTCTTTACAAAACAAACTGGCACTGACCGCCTGATCTTAGTACCCGCGTATATTCTCTTCTCTTTTGTATTTTTGTGCTAAGTTCGCAGCATCATTTATTTTTCCCGTATGCTGCACGTACTGCACGATTACCCCCTTCAACCGCTTAATACTTTCGGCATGAAAGTAGCTGCGGCTCATTATTCGATCCTGGAACATGAAGCGGATCTTGCTTCCCTGAATTCCTATCCTGAAAAGGATTCCGGTATATTGGTACTGGGAGGCGGAAGTAACCTGCTTTTTACTAAAAACCTCTCCTGCTGGGTATTGCATAACAAGATCCGGGGTATTGAGAAAATAAAAGAGGAAGACACACAGGTATGGCTACGGGCAGGGGCCGGAGAGCCATGGCATGAGTTTGTCTTGTATTGCGTGCAACATCATTATTATGGAACAGAGAATTTATCCCTGATACCGGGAACCGTAGGGGCTGCTCCTATTCAAAACATAGGGGCTTATGGCGCAGAGCTGAAGGACATCGTCACTTCGGTACGCTGCTGGCATCTTGAAGAACAAAGTTTTAAAGAATACAGCAATGAAGATTGCCGCTTTGCTTACAGGGACAGCATATTCAAGCAGGAACTTAAAGATAAAGTGATCATTACTTCCGTCACGTTCCGGCTGGATAAAATACCCCGGCTCAATACCAGTTATGGCACGATCGCCCAGGAACTTGAAGGCATGGGGGTTTCGGAAGTGACCCTCAGGAATGTATCAGATGCTATCATCCGCATACGTAAGGCCAGGTTACCCGATCCGGCAGTGTTAGGCAATGCCGGTAGCTTCTTCAAAAACCCGGAAGTACCGCTACCTGCATTTGAACAGCTTCAACTGGCCTACCCGGATATACCCGGTTATGTAGTAAAGGATACCCGGATCAAGATCCCCGCAGCCTGGTTAATAGAGCAATGCGGCTGGAAAGGTTACCGGAAGGATCATTATGGTGTACATCAGCACCAGGCCTTAGTACTGGTCAATTATGGAGGGGCGGAAGGCAATGATATTGCCCGGCTCTCAGAAGCCATTATGCTTTCCGTAAAGGAACGTTTTTCTATTGATCTGGAGCGGGAAGTCCGTATCCTTTGATCTATATCCGCCACAGGAGGGTCTGTGCCGGCAGCGTGTTTTTTTGTGTACCAGCGGTGTGTAAGGGCAGAAGATTCTCTGCCCTTACACACTACCGATACCTGGAAGCTCCTGCTCTTCCCTGGTCGCAGGTACCACTACGACCAGGGGTGCGTGGCAGATGTATCGCTCAGGATAATTGCTCCACTATTCCAAGCCTCTGACTATCTTTTTAATGACCCGGATATTTCCGGTTCTATCCGAAAGCTCCAGCATATAAATACCTGCGGAAAGGTCCCGGATGTTTATATGATCTACATTGTTCCTTTGCCATATCATCCTGCCATCCATACCTCTTAAAGTAACCGATACCGGTACCCGGGATTGAATATTTACCCTTGAAGAGGAGGGGTTAGGATATACCCGGATATCAGCACTGAGGCCGGGAACATCTTCCAGCTTTGTTACATTGGTCACATTATAGGCAAGGGAGTCCGAGCAATTGTTTAAAGTAACTTTTACAGAATAAA
>CAZFKK010000031.1:4882-5653 GCA_964519735.1 uncultured Taibaiella sp. | reverse complement strand
CACCATTCTCCGCTACAGTATAGGTTGCTGCCGTAGCTCCGCTAATCAGGTCCCCGCCTTTATACCATTGGTAACTGTCAAAGGAATGGGTTGTCGCCAGGGTATGTTCATCGACAGTAATCCCCCATTCCGGGAAATCCTTATGAATAAAGAAAGAGTCAATGGTCAGGCAGGGTGCATAATAAGCTACCCAGTACACCCCCGGCGCAGTAACATCCCGTTGATCGCCTGCCCGGCCGTTATCCCAGACATAACCCGTTGCGTAAGCAGGAGCCTCCAGCGTCAGCGCCACAAATTGCGGACATATTGCCGTGTCCAATGCCCGGGAGAAGGTCGTATCCCTGGCGGGTATCACTACCTCATTGGGCAATCCCTGGCTCAGGGCACCTGCCGTACCCGCGGCTGTCGGCAAACGGATAGCGCTAACGGAGTCCTGGAAGTTACAAGCGCTGCCTGGCTGGTCAGGCTCATTTATCCTTCCCATGTACATGTAGTTGCTGAACCCGGCGCTACTGACCAAAGCACCGAAATAGAGCTTGCCATCAGGTCCGGCTTTCATATCCGTATATTGGCCGCAAGGACCCAATAGCGTTTTGGTCAGCATAGGGTCCGGAGCATCGAGATCAAACTGGTACACCGACCCGGAATTCATGATGACGGTGGAAGTCGCGTAGATCTTGGAATTATCCGGGGAAAAATTACCCCCATAATAAGAAAAGCTATCAATCAACTGCGCTTTAGAAATCCTGCCGGTCGCCTGGTCAAAATCAT
>CAZFKK010000031.1:0-4872 GCA_964519735.1 uncultured Taibaiella sp. | reverse complement strand
CAAAATCATACACTTCAAGTCCGGCCTTAGTAGGGGCGCTCGTTCTGAAATTACAAGTCATTATCTTCTTGCCATCGGAGGACACTTTCATCACACCCTGGCGATAATAGTCTGCAGGATATTGACCGGCATAAGAAATGACAGGGGTAAGATTGATACCCCTGCCGTTAATTTCATAGGCTTTGAATAACGAACCGGTATCTGAACGAACCAGCAACCAGACATTATTGTTACAGCCGGGCACCGCGATCATTTTCTCCGTAAGATTGGAATCCAGTCGTGTTCTGCCTAAGGAAAAGGTAGTATCCACATCACCCATACCGCCATCAAGACTCATGTCTATTTTCGTGCAGTATAGTTTGCAGTTGGAAACAGAAGAAAGAGAGAATATATAATACTTACCCGCAGCATCAGGAACAGGTACGATAACCGCACCCTGGGTTGAAGAAAGGGTGAAAGATGCTCCTGCTTTAGTGAAATCCACACCCCTGGGCATGGCATTACCCGTACGGTTCCACACGGTACCCCCATTCGTGTAGAACAACAATTTCCCGGTGGAGTCGCTAACCGTTGCAGAACCTTCGGTAGCATTTAAACTGCTTCTGAATGGCGTAGGCAGAGCAGGGTTAAAATCAAGCCCTACCAGGTTGCCCAGGGCCCATACACGGTTTTCAGGCCGGTAGTACTGGGCGCCGGCCTGCAAAGAAAAGATACTACCCAATAAAACCAGGAGCAGCAAAGAGATACGTGTCATAACAAGTATAGATTAAAAATGAATAAACACAAGCAAACACTGAAGCTACAGAAGGTAAAGGCAGGAAGGTAGAATGTGTGTACACCCAAAACAGGATCCCACCTTTGCCTTTCCTCCGAAAGCAAACAGCGAAAAACGAATCTGGCAGGTCTTCTGGCTTTCCATGGATCTGTTTACCTTCCCATTAGCCGATTGGCAGAACAGTGGTTGTATACAACAGATCCGTCATGCAGCATGGGCTACATCAGGATTACAGCTACGGGGATAGCGCCGGTCTTTCACCGGACTTCCCTTTTAATCAGCATATTCAGGAAATATTACTGAACCAAATAGTGGCGCAAAAGTAGGTATTTATTCCCTTAAGAACGAAGAAAAGGTCATTACAAATAACAATTACTTCACTCCCCATTAATAAAAACGCAATATATGTGTATTCTCTTTGCATGTAATGCGAACGATAGGCAAGCTATCCTTTGCTACTGACGCTTATGAAAAAAAGAGAGCTTGATTTATTGGTACTTTCAGACATACACCTTGGAACTTATGGATGCCATGCCAAAGAATTGCTGCAATACCTGTCCAGTATTCAACCTAAAGTAATTGTGCTCAATGGGGATATTATAGACATCTGGCAATTCAGCAAGCGCTATTGGCCAGCCAGTCACATGATGGTGGTACAACACTTTATCGACCTGGCCGCCCAGGGTGTTCCTATCTATTATATCGCGGGCAATCATGATGAAATGCTTCGTCGTTTTAACGGGTTTAAACTAGGCTCTTTACAGGTATGCAATAAACTGTCGTTAAAGTTAAACGGGGAGAAAGTATGGATCTTTCACGGAGATGTGTTTGATGTCGTCATGCAGCACTCTAAATGGCTGGCCAAGCTGGGCGCTCATGGCTATGATATCCTCATACTCATTAACCGGATGGCCAATGCCATTTCCAGGAAATTAGGCAAGGGCAACATCTCCTTGTCCAAACGCATAAAAGACAGGGTAAAAGGAGCAGTAGCATTTATCAACAAATTTGAAGCAACAGTATGCGAAATTGCTTCTTCCAATGATTATCATTATGTCATCTGTGGCCATATACATGAACCCTGCTTAAAAACAATGATCACCGGTACAGGCCCGGTATGTTACCTGAATTCGGGAGATTGGGTAGAAAACCTGACCGCATTGGAATACAACCATACCACATGGAAGCTCTATCGTTACCAGGAAGACGAGAGGGCACAAGCCATTAACTTAAATGATCCGCTCCAGAAGAAAAGATCAGGCAGACATTTCTTTGATATGATGATGGCGGAGATGATGGCCCAGCAAAGCCACACCACGCCTTAAGATCCGTCTTAAGGGATCTATCTACCACAATTTAACTATTGCAATCATGAAGATACTCTATGCCATCCAGGCTACAGGTAATGGTCATCTAAGCAGGGCAAGAGACATCTACCCGGAACTCCTGAAATATGGCGAAGTGGACATCCTGATCAGTGGGTACCAGGCTGACGTTGATCTTCCCTTCCCGGTCAGATTCCGTTTGAGAGGGTTAAGCTTCATTTTCGGAAAGAAAGGGGGCATATCTATATGGGCTACGATCAGGAACCTCCGCTGGCTGCGTTTTATAAAAGACGTATATGGTTTAGCTACCCGGGAATATGATCTTATTGTCAGTGATTTTGAGCCCGTCTCTGCCTGGGCGGCCAGGCTAAGAAAGCATCCCAACACCGTAGCGCTAAGCCACCAGGCAGCAGTCCTGCACCCGGGAGCGCCCCAACCCTCCGGGGGAGGCTTTATCGGTAAATTGATACTTAAATATTATGCACCCTGCAGGGAATATTATGGTTTTCATTTCGAAAGATATGACAAGTCTGTTTACCCCCCGGTAATAAGACAGGAAGTAAGGGCATTAACGGTAACCACCGGGTCCCATTACCTGGTGTACCTTCCGGCCTATGATGATAAAATGCTTATCCGGTTTCTGAATAAATTTAAAGACGTTAACTGGGAAGTGTTCTCCAAACATAGCCATGAGGCCTACCGCTTCGAGAATATTTCCATTCAACCTATACAAAACGAAGCTTTTTTACGAAGCATGGCCTCCTGCAAGGGTGCATTCCTGGGTGCAGGATTTGAAGGGCCTGCAGAAGCCCTGTACCTCAACAAGAAATTGATCGTATTGCCCATGAAAGGACAGTATGAACAACAGTGTAATGCACAATCACTGGCCATGATGGGCATTCCCGTAATCCGCCGGCTGTCCTACAAAGAGGGCCTGGTATTATTGGAATGGCTGCAGCATGGCCGGGAGATCCAGGTTTCCTTCCCCAGGGAAACTGCCTGCCATGCGGTACATGCATTAATCATCCGTTTTTTAAACAAAACGGCACAGGCTATGTATAAGCCTGTGCCGCAATATTGAGGGAGCTGCATGTTAAGGATTATTCCTCAGCATGAATCTCAAAGGTTACATTCAGATCATCCGTACCACCTGCCGCGGGGTAATCCGGGCTATTCCACGAGCGGGCAGAAGGATGACTTTTGTCCAACCCGTGACGCAGTACTATTTTCAGATCAAATTCACCTTCGCCTATAGTCATGGTACCGTCCAGTCCGATACCTCTGCCTTCCGCATCCTTGTCGTTATAGACATAATCCAGAATGCCCGAATCCAGGGAAGGGAGAAAGAAGAACTGGTGTTCCGTACCTTCAGCGATGATCTCCTGGTTGATCGCATTCCCCTTATAATATAAGGTGATCAGGGTCCGGTAACTTTCATGAGGATGCAAATGACTGTGTGCAGGACTGGGAACGCCTTCTTTACTGAAATTTATGGTCGTCGTATCTGTTGTTTCGCTTCCCTGATCATCCAACGCGATGAATTGAAGACGAACCCCGTCAAACTCCTCCTGCTCCGGTTCCGGAGTAGGCGATGGGTCCTTTTTGCAGGAATTGAAAGTTAAAGATCCTAAGAGTAAGGCTAATAAAGCGGGATAAAAGATTATTTTTTTCATTGTTGTGTTAAGTTTTTTTGTAAAAATTCAGGTAAATTTTGTGGATCCTGCAGGAAGACCTATAACTCGTAGGCCAACCTTAAGATCAGATTTCGTCCCAGGTCATGGGCATAATAGCGGAACCGGTTCATATAATCCTTATAAAGCGTATTGGTCAGGTTATCTACACTTATATGGATATCCAGTCGCTGCTTTCCAAATTTCAGTTGCGTGCCCATACCCAAATTCAATAAATGATAAGATGCAGGCGGAGGGGCTATCTCCTGCGCAGCTTCATAATGATGCTTATGAGCCACCCCGATATGGGTCAGTTCAAGATAGCTGTTTCTCAAAAAGAATGCCCGGTCATGCTGCCAGCGAACGCTCTGTTGCATTCTGCCTGCCGGTATCAGCGGCAGGTAGCTATGATCACTGGTATTCCGGGCATTAACCACCGATCCTTTAAATTGGTACGTCCAATGTTTGGCTAACTGAAGGCGTACCGCTATATCCGCTCCGGTAAAAAGGGCATTTGCCTGCCGGGTTTGGAACACGGGAAAGGCGCCGCGTAAGCTGCCTTCAAACGTTCCGGTCGGATCCAGGTAAATATAGTTACTGAAATAATGGGTATAGGCTTCTGCATCGACATACCACCTTTCGTTTGCCGATTGGTACTGCAGGGAGGTCACCCACTTAAGGCTCTGCTCGGATTTCAGCAGGCTATCTCCATATTCAATGGCGCCGGCCCCATGATGTAATCCATTGCTATAAAGCTCATTGATCGTAGGTGGGCGCCAGGCAGTACCCAGGTTAGACCTTACGCTCCAGCCGCTGGCAGGATATATCGTAGCGCCCAGGCTGCCACTCAGGTTATTAAAGGCATGCACCCCTCCATAAAGTTGCGTATCTCTATAGCCAAGAGCCGACAGGTATTTATAATCATACCGGACACCACCTTCTAATTCATACCCTGGCTTTATCAGGCGGGCAATAGCAAAAGCCCCGGTTCCGAAACTATTATAATCAGGTATCAGCGGCCGGGTGAAGGTGCCATCTACCTTAGCGTTCTGCTGGTACATGCCATTAATACCCACCACCGCTTTCCACTGCCTTCCATCAA
>CAZFKK010000030.1:15233-16429 GCA_964519735.1 uncultured Taibaiella sp. | reverse complement strand
TAAAAATCAATTATTTCCCCTTTCTTTAGCCCATTCATCCCGATGCTTGCGCAAAGGATGGTCCTTGCTCTTATTGAAGATCTTTACGCCATTTTCACGACCGGCCCGTAAGGCCCTTTGCTCTTCTTCGGGCAAATGGTATTCCGTCACACAATCGGAACTGCAGCAGCCGTCGTATTGAGCAGCACAATCGGCACATTGAATAAAGAGCAGGTGACAGCCGTCATTCTTACAATTGGTATGCTGGTCACAAGGTTGGCCACATTGATGACAATGGGATAATATATCAGGGGTGATCCGCTCCCCCAACCGCTCATCAAAAACAAAATTCTTGCCGATGAACTTAAGCGGCAGGTTTTGTTCCCTGGCCTTACGGGCGTATTCTATGATACCCCCTTCTACATGAAATACATGTTCAAAACCATGATGCAGCATATAGGCACTGGCCTTCTCACAGCGGATGCCTCCGGTGCAGTACATGACGATATTCTTGTCCTTTTGGTCCTTCAGCATATCCAGGGCCATGGGCAACTGCTCCCGGAAGGTATCTGAAGGTACTTCCAGTGCATTTTCGAAATGACCGACCTCGTACTCGTAATGGTTACGCATATCCACGAAAATGGTTTCGGGATCTTCGGCCATTTTGTTGACTTCCTCGGCCTTCAGGTAATGGCCCACATTGGAGGGGTTAAATGCCGGATCATCGATCCCATCGGCAACGATCTGCTTGCGGACCTTCATGCGCAATACCCAGAAAGATTTGCCATCGTCATCTACAGCGATATTTAAACGGAGGCCCTCCAGGGATGGATCTGCGGTATATAAGGCTTCCTTAAAGGCCTCGAACCGGGATTGGGGTACACTGACCTGGGCATTAATGCCCTCCCGGGCGATATAGATACGTCCGAACACTTTAAGGGCGTCAAACCGGACATATAACTGATCCCTGAACAAAGCAGGATCTTCAATAGGGAAATACTTGTAGAAGGAAACTGTGGTACGTGGCTCGGTCTCGGCCAGCATACGGGCTTTCAGTTCCTCGTTGGAGATGCGGTTGTGTAGCACTGGCATGGTGTACCTTCCTTTCTGTTTTGAGGGTAAATAAAGAGGGCAAAGATAAGCATTTTCAAGAGAGATATCCTATATTTGCAGCCACAAAGGGACGGTTAGCTCAGTTGGTTAGAGCGCTACGTTGA
>CAZFKK010000030.1:13893-15223 GCA_964519735.1 uncultured Taibaiella sp. | reverse complement strand
CATGGCGGTGATGGCGGCGCGTCATTGCATCTTGCCATGGCCAGTTGACACACCTGAAAAAAACCGTATATAATTCTCTTCTTCCTAGGCGGTTAGCTCAGTTGGTTAGAGCGCTACGTTGACATCGTAGAGGTCGCTGGTTCGAATCCAGTACCATCCACAATACCAGTAGGTTACTATAACCAAAGAGGAAACAGATCGATCTGTTTCCTCTTTGTATTTAACCTTTCAATGCCTTCCTGACTGCAGGAGCTACCTGTGTACCGAATAACTCAATCGATTGCATCATTTCCTTATGGGGGGCGCCGCCTACGTCCATATGAGCGACAAAACGGGTAAGGCCGAAGGCTTCCTGCAGGGCCAGTATTTTATCGGTGACCTCTGCCGGGTCGCCTACAAATAAAGCGCCGTTTTTACCACGGCCTGCATCAAACTGGGCTCTGCTGTAGGCAGACCAGCCTCTGTCCCTGCCGATACGGTTCATCTGTGCGGCATAATAAGGGTATAAAGAATTAGCAGTTGCGGTACCCTCCGTTCCTATAAAGGAATGCACATGGACCCCGATCTGAAGTTTTGTAATATCGTGACCATGTTTGATATACTCCGCTTTATAATAGTCCACAAGAGGGCCGAACTGGGCGGGCGATCCGCCTATAATAGCCAGCATCAGCGGTAATCCTAAACGGGCTGCCCGCTGCACGGATTCCGGGGTGCCACCTACCGCGATCCAGATGGGTAGAGGATCGTTCAGGCCCCGGGGAAATACCTCCTGGTTGCTTAATGGAGCCCTGAATTTTCCGGACCAATTAACGACCGGGTTATTGTTGATCTGTAGCAGCAGGTCCAGTTTCTCTACAAAAAGTTCGTTGTAATCTTTTAAATCGTAACCGAATAAGGGGAAGGATTCAATAAAGCTCCCCCGGCCTACAATGATCTCCGCACGCCCGTTGGACAGCAGGTCTATCGTAGCGAAATTCTGGTACACCTTCACCGGGTCTGAGGAGCTTAAGACGGTAACGGCGCTACCCAGTTTTATGTTTTTCGTTACGGAAGCTGCCGCTGCCAGGATGATTTCCGGGCTGGATACGGCATAGTCATTTCTATGGTGCTCTCCTATGCCGAACACATCGAGGCCTACTTCATCGGAAAGTTGAATCTCCTTCATCAATTCCTGGATACGCTGGTGGGCGGTCTTTTTCCTGCCCGTAGCTTCATCCTGAGACAAATCAGCAAACATACTAACCCCTAATTCCATATAACCGAATTTTAATAAATAATGTATTATTCAACAATCTATTTAGATATCGTAGCAAAATTAGCACTTATAAAC
>CAZFKK010000030.1:361-13883 GCA_964519735.1 uncultured Taibaiella sp. | reverse complement strand
TATAGCTTATGCTTATAGAAGGATTGCTCAATCCCGGACTTCGATTTGAAATGCCGCGTTGAGGATTAGCCGCCCTTCAAGGGTGTCGGTTTGCCCGGGCAGTTGCAGGCCTTTTATTTTCCCGGTTTTTTGTTTGAGGATCAGGTCCACTATTTGTTTGTCCGAGAGTTTTTTTCCAAAAATTTCAAATGGAATTTTAAACCCGCAATCTTTAAAATCAGGGCAGCCGTAAGCTGTGTTGCCCTTAATAATCCGGCGCTTCTGGCATTTGGGACAATCCAGGTGTTCGGGCAGTTGCACCTCTTTAGGTGGTTTAGGAGTGGCCTCTTTCTTTACCGGCGCTTGTTTCGTTGCCGGGGTATCCACCACACTGATGATCCTGGACTGGCTGGACTTTACCTCGTAGGTAAGGTCGGTAACCATCTGTATCAATTCCTGCTTGAACAGCAGGGGATCATAAGTGCCTTTTTCTATCTGCCGCAGTTTACGCTCCCACACGCCCGTCAGTTCCGGACTTTTCAACAGTTCGTTCTGGATGGTGTCGATGAGGTCCATGCCGGTAGGGGTGGCAAAGAGATTCTTCTTTTTCTTTTCTATATATTTTCTTCTGAAAAGCGTTTCGATAATATTGGCCCGGGTAGAGGGGCGGCCAATACCATTGTCTTTAAGGAGCTCCCGCATTTCTTCATCCTCAACCTGTTTGCCGGCGGTTTCCATAGCCCTTAGTAAGGTGGCTTCTGTATAGGCTTTGGGCGGGCTGGTTTTTCCTTTGTGAATCTTAGGTTCGTGGGGGCCGCTTTCTCCTGCTTCAAATACCGGCATCAATCTTTCCTGCTCTTCTTCCTTTTCGCCCTCTTCCTTACGGCTGTCTTTGGCATACACCTCCCGCCAACCGGGCTCCAGAATTTGTTTCCCGGTGGCCTTAAAGGGCACGGTGCCTACTTTTCCCATTACCGTAGTATTCGCTACTTTACATTCCGGGTAAAAGGCTGCAATAAATCTTTTGGCAATAAGGTCATACACCCTTTTCTCTTCCACCAGGGACAACTGCTGGGGACTGACTTCTGTGGGAATGATGGCATGGTGATCTGTAATCTTTTTATCATCGAATACGGATTTCAGTTTGGGAACAGGTTGGGTCAGCAAAGGGGCGGTAAGGCCCCCATAATGAACCATACTGCGCAATATGGGGGCTATCTTGGGATGCAGGTCCTCTGAAAGGTAAGTGGTATCTACCCGGGGGTAGGTCACCAGTTTTTTCTCATACAGGTTCTGTACCAGTTTTAACGTGTCTTCCGCCGAATAGCCAAACTTCTTATTGGCTTCTACCTGCAAGGAGGTAAGGTCAAACAAACGGGGGTTGCCTTCCTTGCCCTCTTTCTTTTCGAAAGAGGTAATTTCAAACAAATGCTGTTGCAGATAGGCTAATCCTTTAGTTGCTTTGTCTGCACTTTGCAAGCGGTCGATGGCCGCTATGAACTCGGTGTCCCGGTAAATGGTTTTCAGCTCCCAATATTCTTCTGATACAAAGGCATTGATTTCTTTCTGTCTTTGCACAATCATGGCCAGCGTAGGCGTCTGTACCCTGCCGATGGAAAATACGGTTTTAGGCGGGGCAAACTTCTTGGTGAAGAGCCGCGTGGCATTCATGCCCAGCAGCCAATCCCCGATCGCCCTTGCACTGCCGGCGGCATACAGGTTGTTGTAGAGCTCGCTATCCTTTAACTTCAGAAAGCCCTCTTTGATGGCTTCTTCTGTAAGGGAGGAAATCCACAACCTTTTGATGGGCACCGTACATTTAGCCTTGAGCAGCACCCAGCGTTGGATGAGCTCCCCTTCCTGCCCCGCATCCCCGCAATTAATCACTTCTTCACATTGCTGTACCAAATTGGCGATCACCTCAAACTGCTTTTTAACGCCTGAATTTTCAATCAGCTTGATGCCGTAATTGGAGGGAATCATAGGCAGATCTTCCAGCCGCCAATACTTCCATTGCTCATAATAGTCATGGGGCTCCTTCAGGGTACAAAAATGCCCGAAGGTCCAGGTGACCTGGTAACCATTACCTTCAAAATACCCTTCTCTGCGCTGTCCTGCCCCAAGCACGGCTGCTATATCCCGGGCTACACTGGGCTTTTCCGCAATACATACTTTCATAGTATCGGCTTCAATTCAGTACGCTGCAAAGATGCATCAAATCCATGTTCTTTGGTACAAACAGGATGGAGATGTGCATAAAATCAAGATAAGGATCGGGCCAGGGGCAGAACCTGATCCGCACCGGGCTCTGCCAGGACCACCAATTGCTCCAGTTCTGCAGCTACTTCCGGCAAAGCATCACACAACTGTTCAAAAGAATCAATGACGAAATATTGTTCTTGCAATACATCTGTACGGTAAGGGGTATGCATCATCCGGTGGATGTCGAAAGGCAACTTAACCGAATGATCGCTTAACGCATGTTTCGTTTCCCCAACGGAGGAGATAATGCCGGAGCCGAATACCTTGTGCTCCCCCTGCTCCGAAAGCAATCCGAACTCCACCGTAAACCAATATACGGCAGACAACATGCGCAAGGCCTCGGGATGGTCCAGCCATTGTAAGGCCAACTGTGCGAATTCCTCCATGAACCGGGCGTAAGCCTTATTGGTCAGCAAGGGGGCATGTCCGAATACATCATGAAACATATCCGGTTCTTCCAGGTAGTCCAGCTCTTCCATGGTTCTTAGCCAGCAGGTTGCCGGGAAAATGCGCCGGGCCAGTAGCCGGAAAAATTCATCCTGGGGCACTAATGCCGGTGCTACGGTGAGCTGCCAGCCTGTGGTTTGCTGTAAGCGCACATTGGTTTGGATAAATTCGGGTATCGCTTCCGGTGTGAAGCCGATACAGGCCAGCGCCTCCAGGTAAAGTCCGGAGGCATGTAGCCGGAGATGTTCCATTTGTCTGTTGCATAATAGGTCCCAGACTTCAAAATCTGATGTTGTGTAATTGCTGTACACCTGTGTGGTAGGCTTGATCCTCATCGTGGTTTTTTTGAGAAAAATGAATAAAAAAAAGCCCGGCACTTGTTCAGAACCGGGCTTGAATATGTTTATACATAGAACATCCTTATTCCGAACGGTATCGATCAGAAGTATAATAATAGTAATTAGCTATTATAGAGGTAGCAGGAGCTATATGTGTGCTTATCCTTGACATGAAAGGGCAAAATAAAGGAAAAAAGAAATAAGATGACAGATCTTCGGGCAATTTTTTTTATTGCCGCATATCGACCTGGTGCTGAAGGTGGGCAACCTGCTGTTGGAGCTCCTTGATTTTCAACAGTAAATGATGGGCCACTTCGATGCCTTGAGGATTGATATCCAATTCATAATACCAGCGTAGATACTGGTCCAGGTCATTAAGCTGGTGGTAGGGGATACATTGCTGCTCCTCAACTTCAATAAGGGTTAATAAGCCGTGTTGGGTTAAGGTCTGGATAAAGGAGGCCTCGGCATGATGATGCAGGCAGTATTCCGTAATCGTGACAAATTCAGTGTCCATCTATCTTAGGTTTAAGCTTCAGCTAATTGTTTTAATAGTTCTTTTTGCTTTTCGGTCAGATTGACCGGTAGCTTTACGTTGTAGGTAATATAGAGGTCGCCGGAAGCGCCTTCCTTTTTATACAGGGGAAATCCTTTCCCTTTCAGCCGCACCTTAGTGCCATTCTGTGTTTCCGCGTTGATCTTTAATTTTATTTTACCGTCAAAGGTGTCCAGGAAGGTGCTGCCTCCGAGCAGGGCCGTGAACAGATCAATATCGACTGTGGTGTATAAATCATCTCCGGTCCGTTTGAATACCGGGTCGGGGGTTATGTGGAACGTTATATACAGATCTCCGGCCGGACCTCCATGGGCGCCGGCTCCACCATGGCCTTTTAGTTTTATTTTTTGTTCCTGGGCAATGCCGGCAGGGACAGTAATGCGCACCTTCTTCCCGTTGATGGTAAATGTTTGCTGATGGGTGGTATAAGCTTCTCTTAAGGTTAAGGACAGTTCCGCAGTATAATCCTGTCCTTTGAACCTGATCTGCTGTCCGCCGCCCATATTGCTGCCAAACAGGGATTCAAAGAAGTCGGAAAAACGGCCCTCATCAAAACTGCCGGAGTAATCCTGGTCCTGGAATCCCTGATCCTGGAATCCCTGGCCCCGGCTCTGGCTTTGCTGATACTGTTGTTGTGCTTGTTCCCGGGCTTCGCCATGTCTCCAGTGTTCCCCGTATTGATCATATTTCTTTCTTTTCTCGGGATCGGTCAGTACTTCCTGGGCTTCATTGATTTCCTGGAACTTAATTTTAGCCTGTTCATCATTGGGGTTAAGGTCGGGGTGGTATTTCCGGGCCAGCTTTCGGTAGGCTTTTCTAATATCCTCAATGCCGGCGTTTTTATCAACTCCCAGTATCGTATAATAATCAATAAATGCCATAGATGGTTTCGCTTATTCGATAGGTAAAATAGCTTGTATAGCTTTATAATACAATCTGTACGTAGAATTGTTTACTTACAGCAATACAACAGGACCACTCAGGCAAATAACGCCAGTTGTGCTGCCTTTGCCCTGGTGGGAACCGGCGGTGTTCCTATATGATAAACGGGGGTTTCCGAATACCGGGATGCCACTATGATTTCCGTATTCCCTCTTGCTGGCTCGAAAAGAGAACGGGCCAGGTTGGGATCATTATTGTCTGCAGAGAGATGGGCCAGCAATAAATGCGTGAGCTGAGGTGATTTGCTGGAAATAAAAAGGTCAAAAGCCTCCTTGTTGGAAAGGTGTCCGTTGCCCCCGCTGATCCTGTTCCTGAGGTGATAGGGATACCGGCCGGTGGCCAGCATCACTTCATCATAGTTGGCTTCCAGGAATGCGGCATGGCACTTTTTGAAATGAAAAGTAAGCTGGTCACAGACCTTACCGATATCGGTAAAGACGCCAACACAGATGCCCCGCTCTTCTATTACGAAGCTGTGGGCATCTGCCGCATCATGAAATTTAGGAAAGGCGGTCACGGATAAATCACCTATGCTTACCGGCTGGTTGCTCCGGAAAGGGAAGATAAGATGAGGCAGCAGGCTGAGCCGGGAATGGGCTAAGGTACCCGGAGTAATATATACGGGTAACTGGTACCTGGCAGAAAGCACAGCCAGGCCTTTAATATGGTCGCCGTGCTCATGGGATATGAAAATGGCTTTCACCTTCTTCATATCCAGCTCCAGCCTGCGCATCCTTCTTTCTACTTCCCTGCAGGAAAGACCCACATCTACCAATACCGCTTCCGCTTCATTGCCGATGTAATAACAATTGCCATTGCTGCCGGAATTAAGAGAAGTAATATAAAGCCCCATGGCTTGCAAAGTACCTATAATTTAGTGAAGATAGAAAGCGGCGCGTAGAATATTTATATAACCTGGCATTCCCGTTCTTTTAAGAATCGGGGGAAAGTACCCTGGTTATTAATGTCATGAACGCCCGTTCATGGTTAAAATGAAGTTATTATTACTAAAACGAATACATGTATAGTTGTATATTTATTAATCAATTACATTTTATTGTTGCTACAGTGGTAGGCTTCCTGAAGGGCGAGGCAGTGGGCTTGAGCAGGTGTGATGAGTTACTTTTGCTCCCGCTAAGGAAAAATTTCCAGGCTCATTTATGAACACATCTCCCGGTTCTACGCAGGGTATCCCGATTTCCATTGCCCTGCAACCCACTTTAGATCGTGAAGCGATAATACCCCGGCAGCCAGGGAACAGGCAACGTATCTTGCTGGTTTCGTTTCTCGCAATCCTGTTGGCCGCTTTGATCAGTTGTATTGCAAAATTATTGGTAGACCTGATTGATCTGATTACTAATATTTCTTTTTTCGGCCAGTTTTCATTCGCACCCTCCACACCGGCCAACCATCTATGGGGCGCATGGGTAATCATCGTACCTGCTATCGGAGGGGTGCTTATAGGCCTTATGGCATTTTATGGGTCCAAAGCCATTCGCGGTCACGGTATTCCGGAAGCCATGGAACAGATATTGACCAACCAAAGTAAAATAAAGCCTGCGATCACTTACCTGAAACCTTTATCCTCTGCCATCTCTATCGGTACCGGCGGACCTTTCGGCGCGGAAGGTCCTATCATTGCCACAGGAGGTGCTTTGGGTTCTACTCTGGGGCAATTATTGAAGATAAGTCATCATGAAAGGAAGGTCTTGCTGGCCGCCGGGGCTACCGCGGGGATGTCCGCGATCTTCGGGAGTCCTATTGCCGCCATTTTTCTGGCCATTGAGTTATTGTTGTTCGAATTCTCTCCCCGCTCCATCATACCTGTAGCGCTGGCCTGCATTACCGGGGCGGCGGGCCATCACTTCCTGTTTGAGGCAGGGCCGGTTTTCCCGGTGGCTCATCTTATTGGTGAGGCGGGCAATGAAGCCTTGTTACTCTATAGTTTATTAGGGTTGATTATCGGTTTGATTTCCATATTGGTGACCAAAATCGTATATTGGATCGAAGATGTATTTGAAAAACTTCCTATCCACTGGATGTGGTGGCCGGCTATCGGTGGCCTGGTCGTCGGGGTTGTCGGTTATATAGAACCCCGGAGCCTGGGGGTGGGATATGTCAATATTACCCAGCTCCTTTCCGGGAGCATGGCATTGAATATGGTATTTTCCTTATGCCTGTTTAAGTTTATATCTTGGGCTATTGCCCTGGGCAGCGGTACTTCCGGCGGCACGCTGGCACCGCTGTTGACGATCGGGGGTGCTGTAGGTTTATTGCTGGGCCACCTGATGCTCCTCTTGTTTCCGGAAAGTGGGCTGAGCCTCCCATTGGCCGCGCTGGTGGGGATGTCGGCTATGTTTGCCGGGGCTTCAAGGGCTTTGTTGACTTCCATCATCTTTGCACTGGAGACAACACATCAGTCCAATGCCCTCCTGCCCTTGCTGGCCACTTGTGCTGCGGCGTATATCGTTTCTTTTTTCCTGATGAAGAATACGATTATGACGGAAAAGATTTCCCGGCGCGGGGTAAAAACACCTGATTCTTATGAGCCGGATCTATTGGAAAAAATAACAGTATCCCAGGTTTTTAAAGAGAAAGGAAGGGTATTTTCTGAAGAATGTACGGTAAAGGAGTTGCAGGAATGGGTATTCAATGAAGAAGGGGAAGATAAGAACCATTTTATAGTCACCAATAATGAGGGGGACTACAGGGGGATTTTAACTGCAGGTCAGTTGATCACCCCACACCCGGATTCGATGCTTTTGGGACAACTGGTGCAAAACAGTAAGTCTGTAGTGAGCTTGAACGCCAACTTAAGCCAGGCGGTAACGTTGATGTCTGAGGAAGGAATGGAGGTATTACCGGTAATCGACCCTGAAAATAGCAATAGGGTAGTAGGTGTTTTGGCGTACCCGGAAATTCTTGCTGCCTACCAATGGGGTATGGAACAACATGAAAAGAAAAAGCCATCTATCTCCATGAAACGGAAAGGGCTTGAAATTATAGTAAAGGGGCGGATCCTGTTGCAGAAAAGAAGATAAACTTATATTTGGCGTTTTCTTAGATTTGCACCCTGTAAATAATGAGATATGATCATGAGCCCTGAAGATTTCTTTGAACTTTTTCTGAAAGAACTGGAACAAAGACCGGAAATGCATCGGTATTATAAGTTTTTAAGTAATTCTTCCTCCTTCAATTTCAGAAAGAATTATTTTCTGGAGCGCTTGCGCTATATAGCAGATCATATCTCCAACCCTGACCTGAAGGTATGGGATTGCGGCTCCGGTTATGGAACGACTTGTTTGTTCCTGGCGATGAATGGCATTGCGGCACATGGCACGACGCTTGAATTCTATTATGAAGTCGTCTCTAAACGTTATGAATATTGGAACCAATTCGGAGATGCTGCTTTATTTACCTGCTCTTACGAAAATCTTTTTGACCATCCTCCCGGAAAAGACAGTTATGATATTGTACTGGTACAAGACACACTGCACCACCTGGAACCGATTGATGAAGCCCTGAAAATTTTCCACAATTGCCTGAAACCGGGAGGCAAACTAATTGCTATTGAGGAGAATGGGAATAACCTGATTCAAAACATGATCCTTTATAAATACCGGGGTAACAAAAGGGTCATCACGATCTGGGATGAGCAATTGCAGAAAGATATCCTTATCGGCAATGAAAATATTCGCAGCCTAAAAAAGTGGACCGCGTTGTTTCACAATAATCATTTTGAAATTGATCCCCAAACCGTTCAATACATCCGGTATTATTTACCCTATAAATATAAGAACACCGATGCTGCCCTGTTGCTTGAAAAAGAAAGAACCCTGCAAAAAAAGAGCTCTTTTAGAAAAGAATATTTCTTCTTCGGTTTGAATTTCGTAGCTACCCTTGATAAATAACTTTTGGAATAAGAGCAATTAAAGTAGCCTTGATTTTTTTTGTTACTTTTTTTCATCAAGGAAAAAAAGTAACAAAAGCCGCCTGCCAGGGCTTAATCCGGTAAATACTGCGGCGCGATTCCCCAATGATTCATATCCGCCCGGGCGAAATCATGTTTATATCTTTCAGGGATAACCCCTCCTTTCATAGAGCCGGTTTGAATAGATGGGAAGATCTCCTCAAAGGTGAGCATATCATTTAACGAAGTGCGCCTGTAAATATGGGAGCGGGTAATGTTTTCCATATTATCCAAACCGGAGGCGCCTAATAATTCCACAAAATTCCTGACGGTAGCCCGGTGATAATTGGCTACGCGTGTTTTTTTATCTGCCACTACCAGCCCTACTGCCAGCGCCGGGTCCTGGGTCGCTACGCCTGTCGGGCATTTGTTGGTATTGCATTGCAACGCCTGGATACAGCCCACCGCCATCATCATGGCCCGGGCCGTATTGCAGGTATCAGCACCTAATGCCATAGCACGAAGGATATGAAACCCGGTCACTATTTTCCCGGAAGCGATGATCCGGATATGTTTGCGGATATCCAGGCCACGCAAGATATTATGGACAAATGCCAGTCCATCCAGCAAGGGCGCCCCTACATAATTGGAAAATTCCTGTGGAGCAGCGCCGGTTCCCCCTTCTCCTCCATCCACAGTGATAAAATCAGGATAGGTATCCAGTTCGATCATAGCCTTGCAAATAGCAATGAATTCACTTTTATGCCCGATGCATAACTTAAAGCCAATGGGTTTTCCACCACTCAGTGTCCTCAGCTTCTGGAGAAAAAGCACCATTTCCCTGGGGGTACTAAAGGCAGAGTGGAAAGGAGGAGAAGCCACAATAGTATGCGGCTGTATATGCCGGATCGCTGCGATTTCCGGGGTATTCTTAGAAGCGGGTAAGATACCGCCATGTCCCGGCTTCGCTCCCTGGGAGATCTTTAATTCTATCATTCTGACCTGGGGTAACTGCGCCTTTTCTGCAAAAAGATCGGGAGCAAAGAAGCCCTGTTCATCCCTGCAGCCAAAGTACCCGGTACCGATCTGCCAAATAATATCCCCACCATATTTAAGATGGTAAGGGCTTAAGCCACCCTCGCCGGTATTGTGAGCAAATCCACCGATCTGAGCCCCTGCATTCATCGCTTCGACAGCATTGGAACTCAGAGATCCGTAACTCATGGCAGATATATTAAAAATGCTGGCGGAATAGGGTTGCTTACAGTCTTTATTGCCAAAGACTACTCTTGGGTTATGGTTCAGTTCATCAAAATTCTTAGGAGCTATCGAATGGCACATCCATTCATATCCTTCAGCATATACATCCATCTGTGTTCCGAAGGGCATCGTATCCGTTTCCTGCTTGGCCCGCTGATAAATTGTAGAACGGTCGATCCGGTTAATGGGCCGGCCATCCGTATCTGATTCCACAAAATACTGGTACACCTTGGGCCGGATGTCTTCCATAAAATAACGTAATCGCCCGAAGACCGGGTAGATCCGCATAATGGAATGCTTCTTCTGGTACATGTCGTAATAACCCATTAGGGTAAAGAACAGGATGATAACGAAAAAAGGATACCAGTGTGGACTTAAAAAGATGGAAAGTAATAAAGTGCTTGCCACGAGGATTGTCGAAACAATAACGAAAAGTTTACGCATAGCTTTCTGTTTTAGGAAACAGGGATATTTTGTGCTAAATACGGGATATTAAATTGATTTTCCAATAAAATGGAGGACATGATGGCTTTTTAAATAGGTTACTGGTGGTGACGGATTTAATTTCCCTTTTCAGGATGTGCTTTAGGTAGCTTAACTTTGCGGGCTTCATGAACCTGCAAACCTTGCTGGGGCTTTATCAAAACGATAACCGCTTAAAACAAATAGCGGCCGGCATCTCATTGCCCGACCCCCCGATGCGCTTCTCCCTTTGCCATTTGCGCGGTGCTTCCATTAATTTTATTGCCGCAGCCGTTTGGCAGCAAGCAACAGCTAACCACGTATTTATACTTAACGATAAAGAAGAGGCTGCTTATTTTCATAATGACCTGGAAAGCCTGACCCAGGCTTTGGATATTTTCTATTTCCCTGATTCCTTCAAGAAAACGGGACATTTCCGCGATCTGAACAGCAGCCATATCATGTTGCGGACAGAAGCTTTATCCAAATTCAGGAATAATGGCCGCCCGGACGGAAAGGCAGAAAGTAGTAAAAAAGTCCTGGTGACCTATCCTGAGGCCTTGTTTGAAAAAGTAGTGCAACCTGCCTCTTTATCCGGTAATATTATCCATGTTAAAACCAGTGAGCTGATCAACGTAGATGAATTGATGGCCAGGCTGGTAACGCTGGGATTCAGAAGAGAGGATTTTGTCTATGAACCCGGTCAGTTTGCCTTAAGGGGAGGTATCTTTGATATTTATTCCTTTGGAAATGAACATCCTTACCGGATAGAGCTCTTTGGTAACGAAGTGGACAGCATCAGGATCTTCAACCCGGAAACACAGTTGTCGGAACGGAAACTCCTGCAGGTTTCCCTGTTGCCGAATATTGAAACCAGTTTTGAAACAGAAGAGAAGATTTCTTTGCTGGACTACCTTCCTTCCAATACGGTATTCTGGTTTAAAGACAGAGCTTTCGCGCTGGATAAATTAGCAAAGATGGAGTTGGAACTCCATGAAAGACTGTCAACAGGAAGCCTGGTCGCGGTGGAACAGGATGAGCAAACGATCAAAGAGTTATCCATGGCTGATTTTGAAGAAACACAGCCCTGGAAGGAAAAGTTAGGTTCCCGCTCTGTTATTGAGTGGCACGAGGGAGGCAATCCTGCAACAGCTTCGGAAGAATATACGGTAGTAGATTTCTCTACAGATTATCAGCCGGTATTCAACCGCAATTTCGAGTTGCTGACCAGCAATCTTAAAAAACAGTCAGACGGGGGCTATTCGCCTTATATTTTTGCCGAAAATGCAAAGCAACTGGAACGTCTGCGGAGTATATTCGAGGACAGTAACGCCCAGATTAATTTCGTACCCATCCCGGTTTCCATCAGCAAGGGGTTTATAGATCATGAACATAAAATCCTGGCATATACCGATCACCAGATATTCCAGCGTTATCATAAATATAAGGTAAAACAAGCTTACAGTAAAGGTAAAGCGATCACGCTGAAAGCTTTAAGAGACTTACAGCCGGGTGATTTTGTGACCCATATAGATCATGGGGTCGGCAGGTATAGCGGCTTGCAGAAAATAGAGGTCAATGGCAATATGCAGGAGGCCATCCGGATTATTTACCGGGATAATGATGTATTGTATGTGAATATTAACTCTTTACATAAGATCAGTAAATACACCGGCAAAGAAGGTACGGTACCTAAGGTGAATAAACTGGGTAGCGATGCCTGGGAGAAGTTGAAGAATAAAACCAAGCGCCAGGTCAAGGATATCGCAGCAGACCTGATCCGGCTGTATGCCAAACGTAAGGCTTCGGAAGGTTTTGCGCATGCTCCTGACAGTTACCTGCAAACCGAACTGGAAGCTTCTTTCTTCTATGAAGATACCCCGGATCAGAGTAAGGCTACCCTTGATGTAAAGCGGGATATGGAATCGCCATCGCCTATGGATCGGCTGGTATGTGGGGATGTGGGTTTCGGTAAAACGGAAATTGCCGTCAGAGCGGCCTTCAAGACGGTAGGTGATAGCAAGCAGGCAGCCATACTAGTGCCGACGACGATCCTGGCATTTCAGCATTACCAGACTTTCAAAGAGCGTCTTAAAGATTTTCCTTGTAATGTGGACTATATCAACCGGTTTAAATCGGCTAAAGAAAAAAAAGAAACGCTTAAAAGGCTGGAGGAAGGTAAGATCGATATTATCATAGGCACACATGCCTTGCTGGGTAAGGATGTGAAATTTAAAGAACTGGGGCTCCTGGTCATTGATGAAGAGCAAAAATTCGGCGTGGGAGCGAAAGAGAAGCTCCGGGAAAGAAAATCGAATGTAGATACCCTGACCCTGACGGCAACGCCCATTCCCCGGACCCTTCAGTTTTCGCTCATGAGTGCCAGGGACCTGAGCATCATCAATACCCCGCCACCTAACCGGCAGCCGGTGCATACCGAGGTCATCGGGTTTGATGAAACGGCTATCCGCGATGCCATATATTACGAGACGGAAAGAGCAGGCCAGGTCTATTTCGTGCACAACAGGGTACAGAGCCTTCCGGCAATGGCAGGTAAATTAAAAGAATTATGCCCTGACCTGGAAATTGCGGTAGCGCATGGCCAGATGGAGGGGCATCAGCTCGAAAAGACTTTATTCGATTTCATCAATTATAAATATGATGTATTGTGCTGTACCAATATTGTGGAGAGCGGAGTGGACATATCCAATGCGAATACCATTATTATCAATAATGCGCACCAGTTTGGACTCAGCGATCTGCACCAGTTGAGAGGCCGTGTGGGACGTAATAATAAAAAGGCATTTTGCTATCTCGTAGCTCCTTCCCTGATCACATTGCCGGACGAAAGCCGCAAGCGCCTGCAGACGTTGGAACAGTTCAATGAATTGGGCAGTGGCTTCCAGATTGCGATGCGCGACCTGGATATCCGTGGCGCAGGGAATATATTGGGGGGGGAGCAAAGTGGATTTATTGCGGAGATCGGCTTTGAAATGTATCAGAAAATACTGGCGGAAGCCATCAGAGAGCTGAAAAGCAGTGATTTCAAAGATGTTTTTGCGGAAGAGCTGGAGCGTAAAAAGGATTTTACCAGTGATTGTACTATAGATACAGACCTCGAAATACTTATCCCGGACACCTATGTAGAAAATATTACGGAAAGATTGTCTTTGTACACCCAATTGGACAATATTGAAGAGGAAGGGGAGCTGGAAATTTTTGAAGAAGAGTTACGGGATCGCTTTGGTCCCATTCCGCCCCAGGTGGCCGACCTTTTTATTACCTTACGTTGCCGCAAGCTGGCTAAAGAACTGGGTTTTGAAAAGCTGATCTTAAAAAATCAGCAAATGCGCCTTTATTTTATCA
>CAZFKK010000030.1:0-351 GCA_964519735.1 uncultured Taibaiella sp. | reverse complement strand
AGTGATCCGGACTCGCCTTATTTCGAAAGCGCGACATTTAATAATATCATGCAGTATATCCAGACCGGGACGAACCAGGCCAGGCTGAAACAGGTAGGCAAAAACTTTATGCTGATTGTGGAGAAAATAAAGACGATGGAGGATGTATTCTTCTTTTTGCAAAGTATTATAGCAAAGTAAGGTTGAAATAACCTTTATCATCATGCATTACGATTTTTTGATTATCGGGCAGGGCATAGCAGGGACCTTGCTGAGTTTTCAGCTCCTGCAGGCGGGTAAAAGTGTTTTGGTTATAGATACCGCAGGCCGCTCCGGGAATTCGAGTAGTGTGGCAGGTGCTGTCATTAACCC
>CAZFKK010000029.1:0-16568 GCA_964519735.1 uncultured Taibaiella sp. | reverse complement strand
AACAGTACCCTGGTAATCATGGCAAGCCCCAATCCAAGCTGGCGGGATTTTTTCTGTTGCTCTTTGGGTAATTTGCTGGAAAGAATAGATATAAATACGATGTTATCAATGCCTAAAACTATCTCCAGGACAGTTAGGGTCAGTAAGGATAACCATGCTTCGGGAGAATTCAGAAATTCCATTATCTAATAAGCCACTTTAAAATGTCCGTCCCAGGAGCCAAATGTCATTTTGTCCCAGCTAAGCCCATTGTCTTCACTGCGGTAGATGCCTTTATTGGTGGCTATGAAAACATAAGTTCTGATCGCATCATTTTTATAGATATTCTTTTTTACCGTAATGCTGTACACGTTGGTATTGCTTTCCAAGCCAACAGTGCTGGATACAAATTGCCCGTTTTCAGCACGGTAAACACCAGATGTGTCGGTGCCGACCAGTACCCCATTACCTCCATCAGGAGCAGCCGTACAATGCAACCGGTAGTTCCTGGGCATGGCTCCCTGTGCGATCCGGTTAAAGGTCATTCCTTCATTATCACTATACCATACGCCTCCGTGACCATTATAGTCCGTAAGAAACAGCATATTGTTATTAGAAGTAAGGTAATAGGCCGCTCCGGTGACCGGGAGTAAGCCCTGCATGGTTACCGGCTTCCAATTAGCTTCTTCATTATCCTTTCTGAAAAGTGTATTATTCTGGTTAGAGTAGCAAAACAGGGCGCCATTGCCCAAGCTGGAAAAGCTGGACACTTCAAAGCCTGCTGGAAGCCCTTCTTCCCAGGCTTCATCATCTATCCAGGTCTGGCCATGATCACTACTGAAGCTCACCCCTCTTCCGGTTGTACTGGATATATATATGCGATTGTGCGCCCTGCAATCGTAGATCATGTTCTGCCAGGGAAATTGCCGGGCAGCATAAAATACCGGGTTGAAATTTTTGCCGTTATTTTCGCTTAAATGCAGGTTTTTCTTTAGTAATAAAAGATTATTGCCGGAAGTTGCAATTTGTCCCGGAGCATAACCGTCCGGGGGGAATATATTGGTATAATGTTCTCCGTCATTGGTATGAATCAACCATCCATCCTTATTGGCAGCATAAAGACTATAAGGTGTTTTAATGACCTTATCATTGTCTATGCCTAATGCGCTCTCTTTTTTACAGCCCTGCAGGACAGTAAGAGCAACCAGGCCCGTGAATAGTAGGGAAGCTATAAATCCTTTCTGCATGTACCTGAAATTTTTCCCAAGATTAAAAAAAAATGTTTAAAGTTCAAAGTAAGCGGGCTAATAATATGAAATTATTTATGTAATTCACTATCAGCCTGCTTCTATCTTCTGCCGGCACCCTGGTATTGAACCTACTTCCCGGAAAATACCGCTTTTCTTTTCTCCAGGAAGGCTTGGGTACCTTCTTTCTTGTCTTCTGTGGCAAAACAAGCCCCAAAAGCTTCTATTTCATCGGAATAACCTGTGGCGCTTACCGTTGCGGCTTCATTGACCAGGTCAATTATTTTACGGATAGCCAGGGGCGCTTTTGATTGTATGTTCAGGAGAATGGCCCTGGTTTTAGGGAGTAATTCTTCAGCAGCGAACACATGATTGACCAGGCCCAGATTTTTGGCCTCTTCAGCGTTGATCATATCCGCCGTCAGGAGCAACTCCATCGCCTTGCCTTTCCCGATCAGCTGGACCAGTCTTTGGGTACCTCCGTACCCGGGGATTAAGCCGAGATTCACTTCCGGTTGTCCGAATTTAGCCTGTGCGCTGGCTGTGCGGAAATGGCAAGCCATGGCCAATTCGCAGCCGCCCCCCAAGGCGAAGCCGTTTACAGCCGCTACAATGGGTTTAGGCGCATTTTCTATTTTGCTGAAAACCTGGTCTTGCCCCGCCTGGGCTAAAGCCTTGCCGGCCTGGGCATCAAGATCAGTAAATTCAGTGATATCAGCTCCGGCGACAAAGGCTTTATCCCCTGCTCCTGTGATAATAGCCGATTGAATGGCCGCATTTCCGATGACCTCATCCAGGGCCTTTCCTAACTCATAGATGACATCTTTGTTTAATGCATTTAATTTATCCGGACGGTTGATGGTGATCGTACAGATTCCTTCGCTGATTTCCCTGGTGATCGTTTGGTACATTCCTGTGTAATAATTAAAATAGGCTAAAAATACTAAGTGTTAGTCGCCCAAAATTAAGATTATTGTTGCAAAAACAAGGAAAAACAATCTGTAGCTAACCTATCGGACCTGTATTTGAACAGGTTCTTAAAGATCCCGGGGGTATTTTGCGAAAAAAAACAGGAATAAGGGAAGGCTGCAGGGCCAAACTAAGTTAAAACCTTTATTTTTACCCCCGAAATAACCTAACTGTTCCAACTACATGAATTTAGAATTTAATAAGAATGATGATGCTATGCGTTTGTCAATCAGCCAGATGAAGCAGCGTTTAGCCAGGATTGAAGAAGGAGGGGGGAAGAAAGCAATGGAGAAGGCTGCGGCCAGGAATAAGATGTCTCCCAGGGCGCGCATCCGTTACCTGTTGGATAAAGACAGTTCTTTTGTGGAAATAGGGGCCTTTGCCGGTTATGAAATGTATCCTGAAGAGGGAGGGTGCCCTGCCGGAGGTACCGTTGCCGGGATCGGTTATGTAAGTGGCAGGCAATGCGTGGTCGTCGCTAATGATAATACGGTAAAGGCTGGAGCATGGTTCCCCATAACGGGTAAAAAGAACCTGCGGCTCCAGGAAATAGCCATGGAGAACCGGTTGCCTGTAATTTATATTGTGGACAGTGCCGGTGTTTATCTTCCCATGCAGGATGAAATATTTCCCGATAAAGAACATTTTGGCCGGATCTTTCGCAACAACGCACAGATGAGCGCGATGGGGATCACCCAGATTGCTGCAGTGATGGGCAGTTGCGTTGCCGGAGGCGCTTATTTGCCGATTATGAGTGATGAAACGCTGATGGTAGAGGGTAATGGCTCTATATTCCTGGCAGGTCCTTACCTGGTTAAAGCAGCGATAGGAGAGGATGCTGACGGCGAAACATTGGGCGGGGCAAAAACGCATACGGAGATCAGCGGCATCGCGGATTATAAATTCAAGACGGAGCAGGAGTGCCTTGACCAGGTAAGGCGTATTATGGATAAAATAGGTGCGGGTCCCCGTGCCGGATTTGACCGGAAAAAGCCGGCCCCGCCGCTAAAAGACCCAAAGGAAATCTATGGAATCATCTCCGCAGACAATAGCCGTCCTTATGATGTGGTGGGAGTAATAGAGCGCTTGGTGGACGGGTCGGAATTTGACCAGTTTAAAAAGGATTATGGCAAGACAATAGTATGTGGCTACGCCCGGATCGAAGGCTGGGCCGTAGGCATAGTGGCCAACCAACGGACGATTGTCAAAAGCGGTAAAAAAGAGATGCAACTGGGTGGTGTGATTTATAATGATAGTGCGGATAAGGCGGCACGATTTATCCAGAACTGCAACCAGAAGAAAATTCCTTTGGTATTTCTACAAGATGTTACCGGCTTTATGGTGGGCACCCGCAGTGAACACTCCGGCATCATAAAAGATGGGGCCAAACTGGTTAATGCAGTGGCCAATTCTGTGGTTCCCAAGATAACCATTGTTATTGGCAATAGTTATGGCGCCGGTAATTATGCCATGTGTGGCAAGGCTTATGATCCCCGGTTTATCTATGCCTGGCCCAATGCGAAAATTGCCGTTATGGGCGGGGAACAAGCTGCCAAGACATTGTTGCAAATACAGGTTGCCTCCTTAAAAGCCAAAGGAGAAATTATAGATCCGAAGAAAGAGGAAGAGTTGCTGGCCAAAATAAAGGAACGGTATGACCGGCAAACCTCCGCCTATTATGCCGCTGCCCGCTTATGGGTAGATGAAATTATAGATCCTTTAGACAGCCGCCGGATGATAGCAGAAGGCCTGGAAGCAGCAGATCATGCTCCGATTGAAAAGGAATGGAAAGGGGGGGTATTCCAGGTTTAGCCTGCCTTCATCGAAACGTGTGCAATGAGGTTTAGGATAATCAGGGCCTTTTGTTCGGGGAGCGAAAGGCCTGCTTTTGCAATAAGAAATATAAAACAACGCCTAGGAAACTGCCGATACCATCGGCCCATACATCCATCCTGTCGAAAGAACGGCCTGAAGTGATCCCGCTACCTTGCAGTAGCTCTATGGCATAGCCAAAAGCGACAGAAAGTATAAGGGCAATAATCCCTTCCATTTTTGAGGCATTTTTCCGGGTACATAGCCAGAGGAAGCTGAAACCTGTAAAAATCAGGATATGCACCCATTTGTCTGCCATAGGTACACGGACGCGGGGGAATTCATTCCCGGGTAAAAGGCAGGCGATGAGGATACAGAGTGTCCATAACCCTGCGAACAGGACGGCCCGCTTAGGCCTGGAAGTAAAGAAATGGTAGAGACTGGGTAGCATACGGCGCAATATTACAATAGAAAAATGAAGTGTTTCCTGTTTTTTCAGGAATAAAAATGGAATCACGGGGTTTCTCCTACCTTTGCACCTGTTATGCAGAAATATTGTCAGATATTCTTAGCCAACCTGGTTTTAATCGTGTTGTTAGTGCTACAGGCGCCGGTTGTCCATGCCGCTGCAACGGCTTATCATTTTGATTTCAATGACCGGTGTCATGCAGCGTATAAGGCAATGGTCTCTTTGCGGATTACGGAAGCTAACCAACTGATCCGGGACGAACTGCAAGAAGATCCTTATAACCTTATTCCTGTATTGATCGCTAATTATGATGATTGTCTTACCTTATTGTTTAATGGTGACCCCAGGGAGTATAAGCGCCGCAAAGGAAATCTTGCCGAGCGGATCAAACTGATTGAAAAAGGCGATCCGGCTTCTCCCTGGTACAGGTACGCTTTAGGCTCCCTGTCTTTTCAATGGGCTGCGGTCCGTATCCGTTTTAACGAATATTTCGGTGCTGCTACTGAATTCAGGAAATCTTTTATCTACCTTAAAGAGAACCAGAAAAAATTTCCTGAATTCAAGTACAACCAGGTACTGCTGGGACTGGAAGAAGCTATAATAGGCACGATACCTGATAACTACCGGTGGGTCGGAAATGTGCTGGGCTTAAGGGGCGATGTACGCAAAGGTACCGCTAAAATAGTTGATTTTCTAAATACAAAGGGAACGGATGCCTCCGTACTGCGGGAAGAAGCCATTTTTTACTATTGTTACCTGAAATATTTCCTGCTTTCCGATCCGGAAGGGGTGTGGAAATTTCTTAATAATAGTGATCTTGATTTCCGGAATAATCACTTGTTTGCTTTCATGAAGGCCAACCTGGCATTGGATAACCATAAGGCGGGAATTGCAGAGCAAACTGTGCGTAACCGGAACGCCAGTGCCGGCTACCTCGATGTGCCTATTTTTAATTACCAGTTAGGCGTGGCTTTGCTGCAAAAAATGGATAAGGAATGCCTGAATTATTTTCAGAAGTTTCAAAATCATTACAGAGGTAACCTGTTCGTTAAGGATGCCTATCAAAAGATGAGTTTTTATTGTCTTGCTATCGGCAACCTGCCGCAGGCATTCCATTATAAAAGTAAAATTGCACAGGCGGGCACCGCCCAGATTGATGCCGATAAGCAGGCGCAGCGCTATGGACAGAATAATATCTTCCCTAATCCCCTGCTTTTGAAAGCCAGGTTATTAAGTGATGGCGGTTATTTCAGCAAAGCATTAGAGCAGTTGAAACATACCCGGGCTGCTGATTTCCCGGAGATAGGCGATCAGTTAGAATACCATTACCGCTATGCCCGGATCTATACCTTAATGGAACAACCTGGTAAAGCTATTCCCTTTTACGAAATCACCATAAAAAAAGGCGCTTTGCGCCCGGAACATTTTGCGGCACGTTCTGCTTTAGAATTAGGGCAGATTTATGAAGAACAGGGAGAGGTCAGCAAGGCTGTAGCCAATTACCGGAAATGTTTAAGTATGAAAAATCATGATTATAAATCCTCGCTGGACCAAAAGGCAAAAGCCGGAATTAACCGGCTTGGAGGGACACTTTAGCGTAACGAATGATAGTAACGTTAAAACAGTCCATTAATACGGGCATCTATTTTACCGATGATATGGGCAAAATCATCTTTGCTTTCGTCAAAGTGGATATGGTCGCTGTCGATAACCAGTAAAGGTCCGTCGTCATATTTTTCAATCCAGTTGTTATAATATTCATTGAGTCTTTTCAGATAGTCCAGTCTTATATTTTCTTCATAATCCCTTCCCCGCTTCTGGATACGGTCTACCAGGGTAGGAATAGACGCCTTAAGATAGATCAGGAGGTCAGGTGGATTGACCATTCTTTTTAAGGTCTGGTAAAACTGGGCATAGTTCTCAAAATCCCGGCGGGACATTAAGCCCATTTCATGCAAATTAGGGGCAAAGATATAGGCATCTTCATGTATGGTTCTGTCCTGGATTACGGTATGGTCGCTATTTTGAATTTCCAGCAACTGGCGTAACCGGTTATTGAGGAAATAGACTTGCAGGTTGAATGACCAGCGATGCATATCGTTATAAAAATCACTGAGATAAGGATTGTTTTCAATGCCTTCGAATTGAGGACTCCAATTGTAATGTTTAGCCAACATTTTAGTAAGCGTAGTTTTTCCCGCACCAATATTTCCTGCTATGGCTATATGTTTTAGTTTTTTCTGTGGCATTTTTTCGAAGGGTTGATAAGATCTAGAGCCGGCAAATGTACAATGTTGCTCAAAATAATATACCTTTATCCTGCTAAAAATAAATAAAGATGTGGCAAGAACAAGGCGATAAGCTTTACAAAAGTTTTACATTCAAGGATTTCTCTGAGGCATTTGGCTTTATGGCCAGGGTAGCACTGCTGGCCGAACAGCAAGACCATCATCCTACCTGGACCAATACCTGGAATAAAGTAGAACTTTGGTTGTCCACTCATGATGCAGGGAACAAGATAACCCACAAGGACCGGGCTTTGGCAGACGCCATAGACCGCCTGATCTGAGGTTATTTGCCTTTACTTTTGGGCTTGTACTTTTTGAATTGACGCTTCCCTTTATCAGTACCTGGTTTGTGACGGGATTCCGGTTGATATACCGGACCTGTTCCCAGTGCCGGAGGCAGGGGTAGTTTATCTATAGTTTTTCCGATTTGTTTTTCAATCCTGCTGAATTTGCGTTGATCCTTTTCATTGATCAGGGTGATGGCGGTGCCTGTCTGAGCAGCTCTGGCCGTACGGCCTATGCGGTGCACATAATCTTCCGCATCATGGGGCACATCAAAGTTTAACACAAGGTCAATGCCATCAATGTCTATCCCCCTGGACAGGATGTCGGTACCGACCAGGACCGTTATTTTCTGATTTTTGAAGTCCTGCATTATAGATTCCCTTTCCTGCTGTTGCAGGTCGGAGTGGAATGCCCGGACATTGGTTCCACCTTTGCGCAGGCTGATCTCCAGGCGTTTTACTTTTTCTTTGCTGGAAGAGAAGATAATCACGGATTGATAATTGCCTTCTTGAAGCAAGGCTAAAGTCAGGTTGATCTTTTGTTCATCATGCACGTTATAGGCCAGTTGCCTGATCCCTTCTGCAGGTTTTGCTACCGCTATGCTGATCTGCTCCGGTTGCTGCAGGATCTGACGGCTTAAGGTGCGGATGCGCGGCGGCATGGTCGCACTGAAACATAAGGTCTGGCGCTGCTGCGGAAGGGAGCTCACGATACGTAGAATATCATCGTAAAATCCCATATCCAGCATCCGGTCCGCTTCATCCAGGACCAGGTGTTTTAGCTGGCTGAAATCGATTCCCCCCATTTGCATCTGGGCAATTAATCTTCCTGGCGTAGCAATGATAATATCCGTGCCTTTGGTTAAAGCTTGCTTCTGTTGGCTCCAGTTGACCCCGCTTCCGCCGCCGTATATTGCAATGGACTTTACGTCAATAAAATAACTCATGGCATCGACCTGTTGGTCGATCTGAATGGCCAGCTCCCGTGTAGGGACCAAGATCAGGGTGTTGATGTTCCCTGCAGGCATGCGCAGGATCCTGTCCAAAACAGGAAGCACAAAAGCGGCGGTTTTGCCGGTACCCGTTTGCGCGCAGGCAATGAGATCTTTGCCTTCCAGGATCAGTGGTATGGCTTGTTCCTGGATGGGGGTTGGCGTAGTATAGCCCATGGCATGTATGCCATCTAAAACATCTTCGTCAAGGGCAAAATCTTTGAAAGTCAAATTTGAGAAATGTGGGATTGTAGAATAAATGATAACAAAGGTAAGTGTAAGTGGGTGAAAATCCAGAAATGTTTCCGAAATGCTCTTTTAGCGAAAGTAAGAGGCGATCAAAAGTCATTTTTTAGAATATATAGCAATTTAAAACATAATGCTCATTCGCTTTATCACGAATGAGCATTATGTTTTACTGAAATAAGATCAAATTTTCGACTTTTGACAGCCTCTTTCTTACATGCGCACGTACTATTGTTTTATTAATTTTTGAGTTTTCAATAGCTTGCCGTTGTTATTAAATAACTGCATAAAATAAATTCCATTAGCTAAGCCTTTAATACTGAATTCGCTTACATTATAAAAACTTTTAACTTTCCTTCCGTCGAGACTATTAATGATAATATGAGTAGGAATAGGTGAATCTATAAAAACTACGTCAGATGATGGAATGGGGTAAACCAGGATATCCATTCCGGCAATTTCTTTAATTCTTGTTGGGACATTGGTGATTTTGTAGATGCTTGAAGTGTCTATGCAACCATTATTATTACTGACAACAACCTGGTAGTCTCCGTTTTCTACTACTGTATAAGTACTTTGATTAGCATTTGGGATAATATTCCCATTCAACAACCATTGATAACTCGCAAACGGGATCGTTGTGCTCAATTTGTAAGAATCCACACTAATAATTGCTTCTGCATTATCCAATACTAAATTAATGTTATGAATTATAGTGTCACACTGACCAAAGGACTCAATTAAATATTGCCCGCTTTCATTAAAAACTTGATCCCCGTAAACAAACTGATCACTACAAACAACAGTGTCTATGAATATCTCCTCCTTTTTAGATCCTCCTGCGACATCGCAATTATAGGCCAATCGCCATAAGTCATTAAAGTCACCTTGCCCTGATGCTTTGGATCTCCCTCCAAGCATCCACAATTGATCTTTAAATGTCCAGCATGCCGGTCCTAATTCTCTTCTGCCCGGGAGATTATTAACATCTGCAACACCTTGTGTACCATAGATACCCAAGGTACCTGTATTTGATCCGGCAGTACCTCCCCTGATCCATGTCCATTCATTCGTTGAAACATCGTAACGCCATAAGTCTGAATGCTGACCATTAGAGCCGTTCTGCCCGCCGAACAAATAGAAGTTGCCGAAATCGTCTTTCCAGGCACCTGGTGTTCTGGCTCTCGATCCAGGTGTGTTTGCAGGGGAGGATACATTCCTGACGCCGTGAATAGCAGACATCCCGGCGGTATTACTTCCGTTAATCCAGGTCCAATTGTTGGTCGCAATATCAAAGCTCCACATATCCGCTAATCTCGTATTTAAAGGATACATGCCCCCGTAAAGATAAAGCTTGCCATTATGGGACCAACATGCGGTACCATTCCTCGATCCGGGAGTATTATCTGCATTGGCTGTACCTAAAGTGCCCCTTCTTGCGTCCCGGTCAGCTAAAGTATCTCCTTTCATCCAGGCCCATTGATTGGTGTATGGGTTGTATTTCCACAAATCAGCTAGTGTGCCCTCTCTTGATTGATTTTGTGCATTCATCGCCCTCCCTGTTCCTCCATACAGCCAGAAGCAACCGTCTTCATCCGTCCAGTAAGCGCAGGAATACCTTGTGCCAGGGTGATTAGTCGAATTAAAGATACCCATCTGGCCGTATCTACTATTTAAATTAATCACAGTATCTCCGCTCATCCATGTCCATTCGTTCTTAACCACGTCATATTTCCATAAATCACCCAAGGCGCCACTACCTCCAATAGCATCTCTACCAAAACCTCCGAATAGCCAAAAGTTACCCAGGGTATCTTGCCAGGATTGTGTTCCGTATCTCCCGCCGGGGTTATTATTAGCATTGCCAATGCCTCTGACACCGTATTTTCCGGAGATATTAGGGATAGTGTCCCCTTTTAAAAAAGTCCACTCGTTGGTACTTACTGAGTATTTCCACAGATCGTTTAAAGAGCCGTTAGTACCATTTCCCGCATAGCCACCACCCCCAAATAAATAAAGATTACCCGATTTATCCTGCCAGGTAAATGAATTTCCCCTTGCGCCTGGCGTATTATCAGGATGGGGAACGCCTTGTTGGCCGTATATGCTGCTGTGAACCCCGAAACTATTGGCACCCTTCATCCATGTCCAATGGTAATCGTCATTAACCTGGGCGTAGGTGGTGTGGCTAAGCAGTGAAAAGTTGACCATTAAAAACATAATGGTTATCCCAGTCGCTGAAGCAAAAAATGAATTGATTTTTTTCATTTGGGAAAGTTTTTTTAAATGAACAATAATCAAAACTAATAATTGCAAACGTAATTTATTAACAAATAAAGATGAAAGTTTTAAAATGAGAGAATTCACTTAGACCCAAAATTAAAATTCAGTATTAATCTATTAAAGAATGAAATAAAAATATATTTTTATGGATTAAAACGATAAAGCATTTAGTTAAATGTCAAAATTAAAAATTTTAATTTTGTGCCTGGTCTTACTTCCCAACCTGCATTATGGGCAGCATGGCAATTTCATTTCCATACCTGAGCTCAATGAAATTCAGAGCCAGTTCAGCAAGGACACTGCCCGGATTAATTATTGGCTGGCTAAAACAAGTTATTTACTTTCCTCCAATCTTCCTGACAGCGCGCTAAGCACACTTAGAAAAGCGTATCCATTAATCATGAAATACAACTTAGAGGCGAAACAGCTGGAAGCCTCTTCCTTATTCTCCACCTATTTTCAATATACCGGGGAATTAGATAAAGCAATTTCCATGATAAACTTTACGCTAAGAAAGGCCAAAACAATTAATAACGAAGCCTTACTCATCCAGTTTCATAATATTGCAGCAATAAATTATAAACAAGTAGGCAGCTACGCAAACAGCGTATGGCATTACTTTCAGGCACTGGATATTATTGAGAAACACGATTTAAACAACACTTTTCAAGCCGTTCAAACCACGATCAACTTAGGGATCGTATGGAGAAGAATAGGAGAAGAAAAACAAGCATTGAACCTGCTTCATAAAGCGAAATCTCAAATAATAAAGAATTTAGATAAAAAATCCTATGAAGGTGTTTATCCCTACGTACTTGTTAATATTGGCCTGGTGTATTTCTACTCACAACCAGATACAGCACTTTATTACTTTGAAAAAGCAATGAAAATTGCAAAATTAAACAAGCAGCATTATGTCGAAAACTTCGCTTTATACAAAATCAATTATGTTTATCTTGAGCAGGGCAAATATGATTTGGTGCTACATTATCTGCAACATGCCGAAACTACTGCTTACTTCAAAACCGACATTTCAAAAATACAGATCAATTACTTGAGTGGCCGCCTCTACCTGAAATTAAGGCAACCGCAAAAAGCGGTCAAATTTTTGTCAGAAGCATTACGTTTGTCAGAAAAAACCAAATCGAAAGAACTGATCGTCGGGATTTACCAGGATTTGAATAAAGCATATGTCGATCTGAATCAATATAGGCAAGCGCACTTATATCAAGAAAAACTTTTGACCTATATTGGAACAAACCAGGAAAATGAGAAAAAAGCTTCTGTCAATTTATTATACGAAAACAAGATGGCTAAAAAGGAAATCGAAAATAATAAAACGAAGTTCGACTTACAATTAAAGGAAAAGAAAATCAGGGAGAAAAACATTTATATTGGTGTCTCGATAATGAGTTTCGTGTTTTTGTTGCTGCTTTCGCTACAAAGGAACAATAATAATAAAACCAAAGAGCGGTTACAAGAAGAAAAGTTCTACAATTTTGAGAAAAAACAAGAAATTGAAAAACTAAAAGCTATAGCAGAAGGAGAAGAAAGGGAGCGCATGAGGATCGCTTATGAATTACATGATGGGATCATGGTTAAATTTGCAACGGTCAAAATGCAATTGAATACTCTGCCCTATGTACATTCTACATTACAAAAAACAGCAAGTTATAAAGAATTAATAACACAATTTGACAAAGCCACAAAAGAACTGAGAAGCACAGCGCATAATTTAATGCCTGATTTACTTTTGCAAGAGGGGATTGGGCACGCCTTGTATTATTTTTGTAAAACCGTACAGGAAAGCTCAAAACTGCCGATTTCATTTCTTTATTACGACAAGCATACCCGTTTCAAGCAAGAGTTTGAAGTATCCGTTTATAGAATGATACAAGAATTAATTCAAAACATAATTAAACATGCCAATGCAACCAAAGCAATTGTTCAGCTAAACCATATCAACAATTTGCTTTCCATTACTGTGGAAGACAACGGTGGTGGGTTTAACATCAATCAAACCAAAAACAGTCTGGGCTTGAAGGGAATTCAAAATAGAGTACGTATATTTAATGGCTATTTTGACATTAAGACAAGCAGTACATCAGGAACCACCGTTTTTCTTGAATTTGACACGCAATTATTAATTATTTGATTTTGATCCAATGCCTATAAAAGTTGTAATCATTGATGATCATCCTTTGGCAACCAAAGGTATTAGTAGCATGCTGAGCAATTTTAGCCATATAGAAGTAATCGGCATATACCATTCTGCGCAAGCACTTCTGGATGGACTGCAGGTACTTCAACCAGATATTATTTTACTGGATATCCTGTTGCCGGATAAAAGTGGGAAAGAGCTCGCTCCTATACTCAAACAAAAATACCCCAATATTGAAATCATAGCTTTAACAAGCCTGGATGTTCCTACAATGGTTTCAACAATGATACGGAGAGGCTGTAAAGGTTATCTTCTCAAAGATACCACCCAACAAATGTTGATCGAATGCATAGAGCAGGTGTACCAGGGAAAGGAGTTTATTGAACCCCAATTAAAAGAGAAATTGATTCAAAACATAGAGAGACATAAAAGCAAAAATGACAAGCAAATCCCGGAAATAACCCAGAGGGAAATGGAAGTTTTGAAATTAATAGCAGAAGAGTACACCACACAAGAAATTGCCGATAAGTTATTCATTAGTTTTAGAACCGTGGAAAATCATAGATATAGCCTGCTAAAAAAACTGGACGTAAAAAATACGGTTGGATTAATTAAAGTAGCGATACAAATTGGTCTTGTTAGTGCTACTTTGACAGATTAGGGATTTTGAAGGAATCATGAACGCCTTCGTATTCCCTCTCATCATTGGAGGCAATGATCACAAGACGATCAGCAGCATATTTCCGGAGCCATGCCTGGTACAGGGCTACCCCTTGTGCATCCAGGTTGCTGCAAGGCTCATCCAGTAAAAGTACCGGAGTATCTGTGAAAAATGCCTGGGCCAGTTTGACCCTTTGTTTCATTCCTGAGGAAAATTCATGAATGAATTGAGTACTGATGTGGCGCATACCTAATTCATCCAGGATAGAGTTGATGGAATGCCCGGGAAGTATGGGTTTAAAAGTAAAGTGAAAGTGCAGCAACTCTTTCAGCGACATTTCCTCAATCAATTCCATGCCGGGGGCGCAATAACTGATATGGGTGAATATCTTTTCAGGGATCATGTCTTTTCCTGTTCCCGGATCATAGGTAACGCTGCCTTTGTTGGTTTGTTGCATGCCGGCTATAATGCGCAAAAGCGTGGATTTCCCCGATCCGTTATTGCCCAATATAGCATAGCGGAGCCCGGGCTCAAAGGTATAAGTGATACTTTTGAAGATCCAGTGCCGCTGGTACCGTTTCCCGATTTGGTTAAGGTAGATCTTCATTGCCATTTCTTCGGGTATATCCACGCATAATACCGCGGCCTGATTCCCGTATGAACGTTAGGATTTCGTCTCTTTCATCTGAAACCGGGATCTCCGCTTCAATGATACGGATGGCTTTGGCTACATTGTAGCCTCTTACGTACAGAATACGGTAGATGTCCAGGATCTGGTTTATTTTTTCCGTACTGTAGCCTCTTCTTTTCAAGCCTACCGAATTAACGCCTACGTAAGAAAGAGGCTCCCGGGCTGCCTTCACATAGGGAGGTACATCCTTGCGCACCATTGAACCGCCGGTAACAAAAGCATGTGATCCGATCTGTACGAATTGCTGTACCGCCACAAGGCCTGCCAGTACCACACAATCCCCTATAGTAATATGACCGGCAAGTGTCGTGTCATTGGAGAAAATACAATGATTCCCGATAATACAGTCATGGGCAATATGAGAATAGGCCATGATCAGGCAATTATTGCCCAGCCGGGTCATCTTTCTATCCGTTGTTCCCCTGTTGATCGTTACACTCTCCCGTATGGTACAGTTATCTCCTATAATAGCGAGAGTTTCTTCGCCCTGGAACTTCAGATCCTGGGGAATCGCGGAAATAACGGCCCCCGGAAATATGTTGCAGTTTTTGCCTATACGAGCACCATCCATAATGGTCACATGTGATGCGATCCAGCTACCATCGCCTATTTCCACATCTTTATGAATAACAGCAAAAGCATCTATTTTAACATTATTGCCAATTTTGGCTTCGGGATGGACGTAAGTTAAAGGATGGATCATTTTTTCGGAAGGATCAAAGTGTTTGGTCAGAGGTATGCGAAGGTGATCAGGGTTTTATTTCTGTTTGGGTAATATTTGAGCAACCAGTTCCGCTTCTGTAGCTACCTTATTGCCTACATAAGCCGTTCCTTTCATTTCACATATGCCCCTGCGTATCGGATTAATCAGTTCCAGCTTCAATATCAGCGTATCCCCGGGCACTACTCTTTGTTTGAATTTAACTTTGTCAATTTTCAAAAAGTAAGTATCGTAATTCTCGGGATCACTGTAATTATTTAAAGCTAAGATACCGCCTACCTGGGCCATGGCTTCTATCTGCAATACACCGGGCATTACCCTGTTGCCGGGGAAATGGCCCTGGAAATAGTGCTCATTGAAGGTTACATTCTTTATCCCCACGATCTCCTTTTCTGTCATATCAATGATCTTGTCGACCAGGAGGAAAGGAAATTTATGAGGTAAAGAGCGTTCTATCTGACCGATATCATATACCGGGGGCTGGTTAGGATCATAAGTAGGAACGTCCGCCAGGTGTTTGTTCTTTTTAATATACTGTTTGAGTTTGCGTGCAAATTCAACATTACTGGCATGACCGGGCCGGTTGGCGATGATATGCGCTTTAATCGCATACCCTGTCAGCGCCAGATCGCCTACTACATCCAGCAATTTATGCCGCGCCGGTTCATTAGAATGATGAAGTTGTATATTATTTAATATGCCTTCGTGTTTTACTTCAATTTCAGGCTTATTAAATACTTTTGCCAGTTTTTCTAACTGTTCACTGCTTACGATTTTGTCTACGACAACGATCGCATTGTTCAGGTCACCACCTTTTATCAGGTTGTTTTCCAGCAATTGTTCCAATTCATGCAGAAAGCAAAAGGTACGGCTATTGGCAATTTCACTTTTGAAATCTTCAATTTTCCGAAGGTTCATATGCTGGGTGCCCAGCACCGGCGAGTTGAAGTCGATCATGGTAGTGATCTGGTACTCTTGCGCCGGTATGGCCAGCATATCTACATTTTTTACCGGATCATAATAATGAATATTCGTATCAATTGAATAATAGATTTTTTTGGCCTCCTGTTGTTGTACTCCCACACTTTCTATGGCTTCAATAAACTCCCAGGAACTGCCATCCATAATAGGTACCTCCGGAGCATTAAGATCCAGGAGCACATTATCTATCCCCATACCCACAAGCGCAGCCATCAAATGTTCTACCGTATGTATGCGTACACCCTTGTATTCCAATGTAGTTCCACGGGAAGTATCCACTACAAAATCTACATCTGCTTTGATCATTGGTGAGTCAGGAAGGTCGGATCTCTGAAAACGGATGCCCAGGCCAGGATTGGCTGGTTTCATGATAAGGGTTACTTCTTTTCCGGTATGTAGTCCTACGCCGCTTATGGAAACTTCCCCTTTCAGGGTGTGTTGGTATTCGTTTATCATTACAGGTTATTCAATTTTCGTTTTTCGGAGTCATTTTCCTTTTTTGGTAATGTCACCATGAAATCTAAGTCGCTGGTCCCGGCCCGGATAAATCACCGGCCTTGCTGCATATTCTTAATATTCAAGCTCTTCTTTCAGGGAAAGGGAGTAATAAAGTGAGCAAAGATAAATAAATGCCCGTATTAAATTGTGATTATGCTTTTTCAGTTGATAACCGGCTTAAATTATCTTCCAATTGTTGTATCCGGGCCAGTATTTCAGGGAGGTGCCGCACGATAGCCTGACTTTTCAGTGCGCTCCGGTAGTCGAACGCAGGAGAACCGGTAAG
>CAZFKK010000028.1:0-16729 GCA_964519735.1 uncultured Taibaiella sp. | reverse complement strand
CCCTTTGATATCAGGCGACGCACCCGGTCATCCAATATTTCCGCACCCGGTCCGGGCATGCTGTCCATACCCGCTTCTTTCAATGCCATTAGGGCCTGCCGATGGCTTACTGCCGATACCTTGCATATATGGGCCACTTCAGGGGGGCCTAAAGCATGCAATTTCAATGCAGGAAAAAGATCCTTCAATTGTTTGAATAAGCCCACATAATAATCAAGCCCCAGTTCCGGATGATGGCCTCCCTGCAATAATAACTGCTCCCCTCCATAACGGAAGGTTTCTTCTATTTTTTGCTTGTAAGTAGCTATATCCGTAATATAACCTTCGCCATGTCCGGGTATCCGATAAAAATTGCAGAACTTACAATTTGCCGTACAGACATTGGTCGTATTCATGTTACGGTCAATGATCCAGGTAACTTTGCCATGAGGCACCTGCTTTTTGCGTAATTCATTGGCTATATAGGCCAGTTCACTTAAAGGAGCATGCTCAAATAGAAATACGCCTTCTTCCGCAGTCAGAAAATCAAAGTGAAGTGCCCGGTGGTATAATGAAGAAAGATTCATGGGTCAGCAATCAGGTGCAAAGATGGATTAAGGATACAAAGTTAAGGTAAATGATCCTGCGGATACATTTGATTTTCTTATACTTCATTAAGCTTTACTTTCTTCCACTAATTTCCCGATACCAACAAGTCACATTACACGCTGCCACGCATGATGCGTAATTTTAACACAATGAATCACCCCCCAAAATTGTACAAATTACCCAATAAGCTAAGCAAGCAATAAAACCGAATGCAAGGTGTCCCTTTCCCAGGGAGGGGATATAATGAAGCGAATTATGATGCCTTATTGCGCTTCCACCAGATATATCCTACTGTGCTCATAAAGATCAGGGGCAGCGCAGCGAGGTAAAGTATGCCCTTATTCAGGCCATGGGCGCTACCCTGGCCCAATCCGGCCGCAGTCTGTGTACAAACAGAGCAGCCCTGAGCCCAGATATCCGGCAGAAGGGCGAACAACAGAATGGAAAGCAATGCTACTTTTTTCATACCAGGGCAAAGGTACGTAAAAATTATGCCTACAAGATCGCCTTAACCACATTATAGATCACATGAGGTTTGCCCAGGGTATAAAAATGGAGTACAGGCACCTTTTGGGCCAGCAATTCCCGGCATTGAGCGATCAACCACTCCGTACCTACCTGCTCGCAGTCGGCGTCCGTTTTACATTTCAGCATTTCCTGCGTCAGCTCATTGGGCAGATCCACATGAAAAATACTGGGCAATATACTTAATTGTCTTTTATTGGTTAAGGGCTTCAATCCCGGAATAATAGGTACATTTATATTAGACTCCCTGCAATTTTTCAGGAAAGCAAAATACTTCTGATTATCAAAAAACATCTGTGTCGTTACATAATCAGCGCCGGCATTAATTTTATTTTGTAAATAATGCAGATCCAGGTCCAGATTGGCAGATTCGAAATGCTTTTCCGGGTAACCGGCAACCCCGATACAAAAATCTGTTTTTACACAATCCACAATATCATCTTCCAGGTACCTGCCCTTATTCAGGTGTACAATCTGGTTCACCAGCTCTACGGCATAACGATGTCCATGAGGATGAGGCGTAAAGAATTTTTCATTAGCGGGGGAATCCCCTCTTAACGCCAGCACATTATCCACCCCCAGGTAGCGGAGGTCAATCAATGCATTTTCAGTTTCTTCCTTGCCAAATCCGCCACAAATAAGATGAGGCACCGCATCTACACGGTAACGGTTCATTAATGCCGCACAGATGCCTACCGTGCCCGGACGCTTCCGTATTTCAATACGATCGAAACTGCCATCAACACGCTTTTTGAAAATCTGCTCGGCCCTGTGGTAGGTCACATTGATAAAAGAAGGCTTGAATTCCATTAACGGATCCAGGTTATCGAATATATTATCGATTCCTTTCCCCTTCATGGGAGGTAATATTTCAAAAGAAATCAGTGTTTTTTTAGCTTGGGCAATGTGCTCAGTAACTTTCATGGTTGTTGTCAATACAGGTTGAAAATCAGAAATCTTGTTAAACAGGGCGTAAAGTTAATAAGCAATTGCTTCTTTTACTACTTTTTGAGCGTATCTGGCAAAATATCGTTTTGTCCATAGCACTAAATTGGGTTACAATTCAAAAAATCGGCTTATATTTAGGGCGTAATAAGTTCTTAACCGAATCTTCAAACCAGCATTACATTAAATAATCTATCCATGGAAAAGAAAGACCTGGTCAATGATTTTGTACAGTGGATCAGCCAGACATCCGGCAAACCCTTTCCTAATAATGTTTTTCTCAAAGCTACCCTGGATGATCAGGCCACCCTGGCTACTAAAACCAAATTTGAAGGCAAACCCATAATGAATCATTACTCGATCAAAGAAATGTACCATTACCTGTTTAGCGCCTGGAAATCTTCCTCCCTCATGCTGCTTCATGCTGCAGATGCCAGTCCAGCAACCGGAAGCGCTATCAACCTGAGGGGGGTATCGGTGCCCCAATCTGAAAAAGAGCGGGGTTATATACAAACCATTTTGCAGCAGTTGGAGGGGATTTGCCTCCAACCCGGTAATCAATAACCGGGTCAACGGTTCTTTAAATCCCCATTACCGTACGCTGCCAACTGTTCCATCCGTTGCCTATTTGTCTTCTGCGCTGCCCGGTAACGAACCCGCTAACTGGTAAATTTCCGGGATATTGCGTCCCAGACCATCATAATCAAGACCATATCCGACCACGAATTTGTCAGGTATGTTAAACCCTATATAATCAGCCCGAACCGGATATTGTAAAGCACCCGGCTTGGTCAGTAAAGTGGCAATGCTTAATGAAGCCGGGTTTTGACGCTTCAATTGAGGCAAAAATTCATATAATGTTTTCCCAGTGTCTATAATATCTTCCAGGACAATCACGTGCCGATCCCGCACAGAGACATCCAATCCAATTGCGGTCACTACCTCCCCTGATGAAGACATGCCTTTATAGGAAGCCAGCTTGACAAACGATAGCTCTGCCTGTAAGGTCAGCGCACGGAATAAATCTGCCGCAAATAAGAAAGAGCCATTAAGTACGCCTATAAACAGCGGCACCTTACCTTCATAATCTTTACTGATATGCCGTGCCATTTCATTAATTCTCGTAGCAATAGTGTTTGCATCCAGATAAGGCACAAAGCGTTGGCCATGCAGGCTGATAGAATTAAGTGTATCCATTGTCTAATTATATAATATTGATCAGGACGGCCTGCTGTCCCCTTTCAGCAGATCGAGCACGCCTTCCTTTTGCAACACAAGGTAACCAATCCTGTCTTTAGAAACCCCTTCTTTCAATTGGTAGGTAAATGCATAATCGCCGTTGTCCGTGATCTTCGTATAGCAATACCGGAACCACATTCCCTTTTGCTCCATCAATCCATCAGCCAATTCATTTAAATGGGTAGAAAGCGCCATTAGGTTATCCTTTTGCTGCAACAACCCCTGGATCACTGCCCGGCTGCATTCATAGGCATCGTGCACATTAGTTCCCTTGAACAGTTCATCCATTAATACCAGGTGGTACCGGTTCCGGCTTAATTTCTTTGCCGTCAGCTTCATCCGTTGCACCTCTGCAAAGAAATAGCTTTCTCCCAGCAAAATATTATCCTCCACCTGCATATTGGTAATAATACCTTCTAAAAAACTAATCTTCATGCTTTCCGCAGGTACCCCCATACCTACATGAGCCAGTAAAGCCCCGACCCCTGTGGTACGGATCAGGGTACTTTTTCCGGACATATTGGCACCCGTCAGGAACAGGAAATTCTGATCTTTGGTAAAATCTATATTGTGGGGAACCGGCTGTTTCAGCAATGGATGATACAATTGCACAGCATGATAATGCAACTGATCTGCCGGCAATAACACAGGTAATGTCCAGCCATGCTCCACTGTGGCACGAGCCATTGACTGTAAAGCATCCTGGCGGGCATAACATGCCATTAACTGGTACACCTGTCGTTTGAGCTCCCTGCGGGCATGATAACTGAGTAATAAGATCTGTGCCTGCGGCGCCTCCGCACCCGTTCGGATCAGAGACTGGCACAAAGGCAAGCGCAACACAGACTTCATCAGCTCCAGGTCAGCACTTATCATTACCGGTATATCCTCATCCTGCAGGGCCACCAGGTCCTCGCACCCTTTCAGGAAATCAATCAAGTGGGCCACCGAAAAGCGAATAAATGAATATTGGTTTTTATTAAATAGTTGCTGCGTCAGCACTTCTAAGCGCAACAAAAAAGGATTAGGCTTATAGGTACCTGCTTCCACAGATTCATAGAATTGTTCCAACATCACTAAAGTCCCGTTGGAAACAGAAGAAGGCCACTGAGCGAGGTTATGGATCCAGAAGCGAACCGCATCCTGCTGCGCCAGTAACCTTTCGTAGGTAGCCGGTGGCGCCTGTATATGCTGGCGTAATATACGGGTACCTGCCTGGGTGATACAGCGGTCGATCAATTCAAAAGCAGACCCTACATTATTTCCAAAGGATAAATCACTGATCGTTGTTTTATCTAATTGCACAATGTTATTTTGAGCTTGACGTGATCTGAAAGAATTTCCATACGCACTTAAATTTTTATTTAAACAATTAAGGTATTAATTTCCGGCAAAATTAGACATTTGCAGCATGTTTGGAATCATAGGAAATGGAAGTTGGGCTACAGCACTAGCTAAAATGCTCACAGACAATGGAGAAAAGATCAACTGGTGGATGCGTAATGAAACCGCTGTAGCCCATTTACAAAGACGACAACACAACCCGCAATACCTCAGTTCCGTATCCTTTAATGCAGCACTGTTATACCCTTCTACAAACTTAATGGATGTAGTTGCAGCAAGTACTACGCTGATCATCTGTGTACCTTCAGCTTATATATTAGCCATTTTACAGCATTTACCTCAGAAAGCGTTGCAGGGCAAAACTATTATATCTGCCATAAAAGGCATCATACCCAATAAATACGTGTTATTGAATGATTACCTGGAAACTCATTTTGGGCTCTCTCCTGAACAGTATGTCGCCATCACTGGCCCTTGCCATGCAGAGGAGGTAGCCCAGGAAAGGCTATCCTACCTTACTTTCTCCGGTCTTCATAAGGAGACTACCCTTCAGATAGCCCGGCATTTTGCAACGGGCTATATCCGCACAACGGTCAACCAGGATCTGTGGGGCGCTCAATATGCGGCTGTTCTTAAAAATATTTATGCTGTAGGAGCAGGTATTGCGCACGGATTAAATTATGGCGATAACTTTATCAGTGTTTATATTACCAACTGCTATCGTGAGATCTATTATTTTCTACAAGTACAGTTCGCCCAGGTACGTCCTTCGGACAAAATTCCTGATTTTCATACCAGCGCCTATCTTGGAGACCTCTTAGTCACCTGTTATTCCCCCCATAGCCGTAACCGTGCATTTGGTACCTTACTAGGAAAAGGATACAGCATAAAGGAAGCACATACAGAAATGAGTATGGTCGCGGAGGGTTATTTTGCAGTACAAGGTATGGTGAATATTGCCGCTTCACTGGATATTCAAATGCCTATCATGCATCAAATACATGAGACACTGTGGGGCGATAGCTCCCCTGCCCACTCGTTTGAGGTAATAGAAGGTTTACTTTCTTAAGCTTTGTATCCCAGGAACATGCTGGCAGCAATAATACCCAGAACCAGGAAGGAGATCAGCACATACAACCTGTCCCGCTCCAGGAAGAAAGCCAGCATAGCAAAAAACACCCTGGCTATGGGCGTCAGGATCAATAGCATAACTCCCAATTCGATGATAGCATAACTGTCCCCTTTGCCCAGTTTTGAGAAGAAGGCAGAGAAACTGAACTCCTCAGCAGCCTGAAAAGTAGTATAATGAATATTGCCTTTTCCCTCCTGCCCCAGGTAAAGCAAAAGTCCGGATACGACAATAAGCATAGCTACGATCACCCCTGCCTGTAAAAGGGTGCCTATGAATAATTGCAGATCTTTGTCTTTAAAAGGCTTCATCGGAAATATCAAATCCGGAGCAGGCAGCGCCCCCTCCTTCATAAAAAAATCCCTACCGTCATGAACCGTAAGGATTTTTTTAAACTATAATGTTCTTTATTGGGCAACCAGCTCCTTTATCTTTCCAAAGATAACAGATTCTCCTCCTGCCTCATAACCGCTCTGCATATGAGCAATTTTTCCTTCCTTATCCACAATGATCGTGAAGGGCACATTCTGGAAGTTAAGCGACCGCTTCAGATCCGAATTAGGATCAAGGTAAGTAGGAAAATCCCATCCCTGAGACTTGGCATATGCCTTTACCTGTGCCGTAGCACGACTATCATCCATAGAAACCGTCATATAGTTAAAGTCAGCTTCCTGTTTCCACGCAGGCATATTGTCCCGGACACTTTTGATCTCTTTCTTACAAGGCACACACCAGGTAGCCCAGAAATTCACCAGGGTTACTTTTCCCTTTTCGAAAGTTTCATTGAAAGGCATCGAAGCTCCTTTCAGGTCCTTTACCGAGGTAGCCGGCAAATCGTTAGATTGAGCATTTACCTGGAAACTAAGGGCTACAACCGCAGTTGCTGCAATTATTATTTTCTTCATCATATATTAAATAAAAACCCGATAATTAAGTGTATTTTAATAGAATTCCTATGCTGCAAATAAAGTCTTAAAGGTCCACAAGGTAAATTCTTTCCTTGAAACCGGCGGAAAGGTTCCCCCGGATTAACACATATTTTACCTTATCCGATACAATCGTTGCGGGTCTTGCTTTTATACCCAAACAGATTATTCACAATTATTGTCAAAAAAATTTACCTTAGCCCGATTTTTAGCCACCAACCCGTTACTTCTTTTTATTAATTGAAGAAAAAACCGGGTCGCTTTATTACTTTATTTAGACCAAAAGAGAAACTAATAGTTAAAATTAACTGCAATAATAAAATGAAAAAAAGGTATTTATCATTTGCTGCTTTCGCCTTCATATGCTGCTTGGGAAGCCCTGGAATATATGCACAGCATACCGGTAATCTAAGTGGTGACCTGATGCTTAATTCAAATTTCTTTCAACGGGATACTGCCATTAAAGCTTCGGACAATCAATTATATGACAATTTCCTGAGTGGAGGCGAAGGGTGGATGAGTTTAAGGTATTCCAATTATGGTTTCAATGGCTTTTTACGCCTGGATGCATTCAATAACTCTAACCTGCGCAATCCTACGGAAGCCATGTCCGGATTTGGCATCGGCGCCTGGAATATCAGTAAGGATTTTAAAGGCCTTACAATTACGGGCGGGTATATTTACGATCAGATCGGGAGTGGTATTTTATTTAGGGCATATGAGGATCGTGGCTTATTAATTGATAACGCTTTAGCGGGCCTGCATCTTAAATATAAGCTCAATGACAACCTCAGTATCAAAGCCTTCACCGGGCAGCAGAAGAATGTATTCACCAGGTACAATCCTGTTATTAAAGGCGTCAACCTGGAAGGCAGCTATGCCCTGAGTGAAAATATTTATATCAATCCCGGAGCAGGCGCCCTAAACCGTACCCTCGACCAGGAAAGTATGAATGCGGTCGTCAATAATATTAATGCCCTTCCTGATTCAGCACAATTCGTGCCCCAATACAATATGTATGGTTTCACTGCATACAATACCCTGTCTGCCGGTGACTTTACCTGGTACATAGAGGGTGCTTATAAAACCAGGGAAGCCATTTCGGACTATAACGGCCGCCTGATCAATAGCGATGGTAATATAGTATATTCCACCTTGAGTTATGCACTTAAAGGATTTGCCTTAAACCTTACCGGCAAGCGTACCCAAAACTTTTCCATGCGTACCTCTCCTAATGAGAGTCAGCTTAACGGTATGGTCAACTGGCAACCTATTGTAGCTCAAATCCGTCCTCAAAGGCTTATCGCGCGCTACATGCCCGCCTCCCAGGATCTGAGTGAATTAGCTCTTAATGCCAACGCATTGATCTCGCCTGACGAAAACTATGATTTTAACGTAAGCTATACCCATATTAATAGCCTGGAAGGCCTGAAGCTTTACCGCGAAGCTTATGTTGAAGCCAATATCCGCAGCGTTAAAAACACACTCATTGATGTAGGGGTACATTATATGCAGTATAACCAGGATCATTACCAGTTCAAACCCGGCGTTCCTATTGTAGAAGCCATTACCCCATTTACAGAAATTACCTATAAGATCAATGCTAAAAAATCTTTCCGGGTTCAGGCACAATACATGCACACCCAACAAGATTTTGGCAGTTGGGCCTTCCTTGCCCTGGAATATGCTATAGCGCCGCAATGGTCTTTTGCTGTCTCAGATATGTATAATTTAAAACCCGCCCATGACGGCGATAAGGCGCAGCATTATTACAATATTTTCATTGCCCATACCCGTGGGGCGCACCGTTTCCAGGCCGCTTATGTCAAACAGGTAGAAGGGATCAATTGTACCGGCGGTGTCTGCCGGTATGAACCCGCCTTCAGCGGTTTAAGAATAGGCATTACCTCCAGTTTTTAACAGGTTGAAGTTCCTATGAAAAATGCTCCTTTGCAGGAGCATTTTTCATATCCGTATATTTGTATGCTGATCTCTGTTTAACTTTTGCGGATTTTCCTTGTCCAACAGTATTAATGCATTTTTTTATGAAAAACACCCTGGTTTTCCTGCTGATTTTGCTGTCCTTAAGCCTACACCTTTCTGCTCAAAAACCACGCAGCACCTTACGTATCAGGCTTAGCGACAACAGCCTCTTAATGGTCACTATTAATGACCGGGACTATCAGAAAGCCGGCCGTACTATTACCATTGGTGATATTCCGGGCAAACGACAGGATATTGTAGTATACCGGTACCGGCCTTATGCAGATGGAAAAGGGGGGAAAGCAGAAAGATTGTTTAGCGGAAGGGTGAAACTCGAAAGAGGAAAGGCATATGAAGGCGTTGTGGACGTACAACACCGCAAATTAATCCTGCAGGAAATAACAGCCACAGCCCCAGGGAACCAACTGACCCCATCTCCAATAGAACAGGATCAGGCAGCCGCCGCACAAGTTAAGGATACACTTTGGGAAATGCCTCCTCAGCGCACCGTAAGCAGTCGCCTGCAACCCTTGAAAAAAGCCATGGACAGTCAAAAGGAAGATAGTAAAAAGCTATTTGAAGCCCGGAAATTTCTCAACCAAAATGCCCTCTCTACTTCAGAGGTCAAAGCTATATCCGAATGGCTGTTTTTCGACGATACCCGCCTTGTCTTTATCAAAACAGCCTATCCCAAAGTAACAGACCCGGAAAATTTTGCCAGCCTGGAAAGTGTATTTACTTTGGAAGAAAACAAAAAAGCTTTAGCCCAATTTTTAAAGATGAAGTAGCTGCACTATTCCGTCCAACATATTTTTTGTAGCTTTGGATCTAAGAATATTGCCGCGTAATATGAGTTTAATACCTAAAGATCTGCAACGCTATGGATTGAGCTTACTATTGGCCTCATTATTACTTTGGCTGCCCGGTTTCTTAACCGCACAACCTACGGAAAGAGATAAAATTGCTACCTCACAAGTTTTAGATTCGTTCAGAATTGAAAAAGCCTTAAATCAAACCAAAATATTTTACCTGCAATTTCCCGATAGCGCTTTTGCCATTTATACTTATTTACTTAAGAATAGCTTAGCGCAGCATTACAGAAAGGGTACCATCCGCTCTCTTTTGCAATTAGGTAATTTAAGTTATTTTCAGGGCAATTATGATAAAGCTGCAAACTATTATAAGATGGGTATTCATTATTGTGATACCCAGGTCCACCGTAGCGTCCTCATTACCTTATATACGAACCTGGGCAGCGCTTATAACAATCAATCCCTGTTTGAATCCGCTTACAAAAATTATGAACAGGCCGCTTATTATGCCCGGGACTCCGTCTCTTTACTGGTACCTATCCATGCCAACCTGGGTACTATTTTAGCCATACTCAAGCAGTATAAGAAAGCGTTATTTTATATAGACAGGGCCCTGGAAAATTTTCCTGCATCCGGTAACCTGGAGTTAAAGGCAGTATTGTTACAAAATAAAGGCAATTGTTATTTTGAGTTAAAAGATTATACACAAAGCAGCTTGTACATTGATAGTGCCATCCATCTTTCCCGTAAGCATGATCTGAAGAGAGAGATCATTTCGGCGCTGATAGAATCCAGCAGGCTTGATCTTGTACTCGAAAAACCTGGCAGGGCATTAAATAAAATGCTGGAAGCCATAAATCTATGTAATAATCCAGGGATCCCGGCCCTTCTAAAAAGTCAAACGGTCAGCATCATCGGGCTCACCTACTTAAAGCTGAATAAATACAAAGAAGCTGAAAAATACCTGCAATGGGGCTGGGAAACTACGGTACAGCAACCCAATGATCATTTATTGGTTCTGGAAGGATTAGCCACTCTTTATGCGACTACGCAAAACTATCAGAAGGCTTACAGGTTTCAGCAAGATTTTCTAATGCTTAAAGATAGCCTTCATGGTAAAGAAGTCGCCTTGAGCATTAATGAAATTGAAACAAAATACCGCACTTCCGAAAAGGATAAAGAGCTTGCCCAAAAGCGTTTACAAATCACGGAGCAACAAAAGAGAATCGCCCAGAAGAATAGCTGGATATGGGCGATCACTTCCGGAGCCTTATTAACCATTATTCTTTTGCTATGGCGTTATTTTTATGTACACCAGAAGAATAGAAAACTGGAAAGCAAACAGGAAATACAATACTTAAAAGCAGTCATGGAGGGGGAACAGAAAGAACGGGTACGTATTGCTACAGAATTGCACGATGGCATTGTGAGCGAGTTAACCACACTAAAAATGAACCTCGTGGGCATACCTTATTATGCCTCCGACCACCCCAGGGATTTCTATCATGGCTTACAACAATTAAATGAAAGCATTAATGACGTAAGAAATACAGCCCATAACCTGATGCCTGAAATTCTGCTCCGTTATGATCTGACCCAGGCCATTCAGATACTTTGTGCCAATATTGAAAAAACAGGGAGACTGCGTACCGAATTTCAGCATTATGGCGATTTTACCCAACTGAGTATGGAATTAAGGCAATCCGTTTACCGGATCGTCCAGGAATTGCTGCACAATGTGATCAAACACGCACAGGCCAGCAAGGCCCTGATTCAGTTAAGTTGTTATGATCAGTTGCTGACCGCTACAATAGAAGATGATGGAATAGGTATGGACCGGGCCTCAAAAAAGCAAAACGACGGAATAGGTTTAGCTAATATGGAGCAAAGGGTAAAACAATTAAACGGAGCTATTGAATGGAACCATACCCCATCAGGAACCGGTACTAATGTGTACCTTCAGTTTGAATTATGAGCAATTAGGTTATCTTGTATCTTTGTATGTTCACAAAATGATAAAAATATATATCACCGACGACCACCCTTCCATTATCCATGGGTTGAAACATATGTTGCAACACCACCAGGATATCCATATTGCCGGCACTTTTAATACCGGAAAGGACCTTCTCAACCGGCTTGAGACCGACTTGCCTGATGTTTTGTTGCTGGATATCCACCTTCCGGATATCAGCGGCAACAGGCTGGCCCGTATTATCTCTCAAAAATATCCCCAGGTGGCTATGATCGCCTTTACCAATATGAATACGGATTTTCATATCCAGGATATGATGAATAACGGCTGCCTTGGCTACCTGCTGAAAACTGCTGATGAAGGCACTGTGGCTAAAGGCATCAGGGAAGTGTATGCCGGAAGAAAGTTCCTGGAACAGCCTTTGAAAGCAGAGCTGGAGCATGACATGATGCAAACTAAAAAGCTTTTGGTGACCATGCCTACCCTTACGAAAAGGGAAAAAGAAGTGTTGCAATATATCTGTGCAGGAAAAACAAACCAGCAAATTGCAGATGAGTTGCACCTGAGCCTGCGCACTATTGAAAATCACCGGTTCAACCTGCAACAAAAGCTTAAAGTAAAAAATACCGTGGATTTGATTAAACTGGCCTTACACGCAGGCTTGATTGATGATTAGGAGCTACCGGATTAAGGTCAGGTCACCCTGGTAAACTTCCCGGCTGCCTTCTTCAAAGAGGGCTTCAATTCTATACACATATACTCCTTCAGGTTGTTTCCTGTTATTGAATTGCCCATCCCAGCCTGATCCATCCTGATTCGTAGTTTCAAACAGCACCTGCCCCCAACGGTTCAGCACCTGTAGCCGGAACGCATTAATTCCCCGGGACAATAACTGTCTTGGGAAAAAATAGTCATTCACCCCGTCCCCATTAGGCGTGAAGGCATTAGGAATATCCCCGTAACAATTTTTATGCACCGTTACAGACTCCGAAGTCCTGCAACCATAACGGTTGGTAGCCTGCACCTGATAGCTACCCGGATGTGTTACCTGGATGGCAGCAGTTGTAGCCCCTGTATTCCACACATAGTGTTGTTCTGTCCCAGCCGGAGCCTGATTAGACAAGGTAACCGGCGTCGCTCCGGGACAAATAGCGGTATCAGCACCGAGATTAACATAAGGTAAAGGCAATACCCAAACCGTATCCCGGGCTACAAGATCCGGGCAGGCCCTGAAGGAAGCGGTTAAGGCAACCGGATACGAACCCGCCTCATCAAAGGTCCATAGCAAGCTTTCTTCCCTACCTACAAGCGCATGGTCATGCCCAAACGACCAATGCATGGCTAAGATCGTCGGATCTTGCTGCGGATAAAACCTGATGGACGTGCCAGCACAAATACTATCCTTTTGTTTAGAAAAAGAAAAAACCGGCATCGGTGCATCCACTGTAATGTATCGGTAAGCCGTATCCGCACATACTTTTCCCCTACCTGTTAACATGGCTTCATATAAGCCCTGCTCCCGGTAATGATGATCCGGATGTGGCAAGGCTGAGGATTCGCGGTCGCCGAAGAACCAGTTAAAGTCCTCAAAATATGCAGCGGAAGTATTCCTGAAAGAGACCGGCAAACCCACACATGCCAAAGTATCCACAGTAAAGGATACCTCAAAATTATCAGAAGGAATATATACGGGCAATACCGTATCACATCCGACAGAAGACAGGATCTGTACCGTATAGTTGCCCGCTACTACTCCCTGCAGGCTGTCTGTCACAGAGAGGATTTCATTGCCTTCATTTCGCCAGACATATTGATAACTTACCGTATCATGATCAGCAGGGGTAAGCCAGGCCTTTCCATCGGCTTCTTCCCGGCAGCTATTACGTTTGCTGATTTTGGGCAGTCTGCACAGGAAAGTCACCTTAAACGTATCCGCAAACAGAGCACAGGGCGGCATTCTATAATCAACCCAATATATTCCCGATTCCGTTACCTCCTGTTCTGTGCCGGCAGTCCCATCATTCCATAAATAATCGTACCCGGACAGTTGACTCGCCTTAAGGTTAAAACTTTCCGCAAAAGTAAATACATATTCTTTGCGGGTATAAGTATATTCCCGGTTCAGGACGGGCACATCATTAGGAAATCCGGTTCTGGACACCAGGTCAGGATTAGCATTAAAAATAAGGCTGATCGGTGTAAATTCACAGGCTGTCCCTGCAAGATTCGGGTACTTGATCACCCCAATGCTTTTGCTTCCGGATTTAAAGTAAATTTTATCGTCAGGTCCTGATTTAAAATCCGTAAACGTAATGCCTCCCACATAGGTCCCCGACTTAAGAATAGTATCCTTATTTCCTGAGCTCAGGTCAAACTGCAGCGTATGGTTGCTATTTCCTCCCGAGCCTACTACATATAATTTTGAATTATCCGGAGAAAAACAAGCATCATAAGCACCGCCGTAGGGCAATAGCTGTAATTCATTGGAAACTATTCCCGTATTAGGATCGAAATCATAAATTGCGGCGCCATTCGTTGAGCCCATCTGGGCCGCAGCTACCCTTTTCCGATCCGGTGATACCGCCATACAACCATAAGGTTTACCCACACTGCCTAAACCAACCTTTGAAGTAACAGGAGCCGGGTTGATCCCTGTTGCCGTTATCTCGTAAGCTCTGAATTCAGCAGATTTAGAGCAGGTCAGGAGCCAGATATTGCAATGATTACCTACCACGGGCACCATTTTTTCCAGGTTGCCGTCATCCAGGAAAATGGCCTTTTTAGTGGTGATTACATCGCCCAATCCACCATCCAGGCTCATGTCCACAATACTATAATATAATTTACCGAAGTCATTGGGCCATTCGCTTGCGACCAAAGAAAAAATGTAGTACTGACCCGGCACATCCATCACCGGTACAATAACCACCCCTTGTGAGGTGCTCACGGTAGGCGTCATAAACGTATTGGGCATGGGCGTTAACCCCGCTCCACCCGGCATTAATTGATGATTTCGGTTCCAGACCAGGCTCCCTTCTGAATAGAAGAGCAACTGTCCATTGGTATCACATATAGAAGCACAAGCTTCCTTTGTATCCATCGCCGTATTTATTTCAACCGGAGCTCCGGAATTGAAGTCCAATCCTCCCCTGTTGCCAAAAGCCCATACCTGCTCTCTTTGCGCCCTTGAATCTATACTCCAAAGCAATAAGGTAAACAGGCAAGCCGAAATCAGAATTCTCATATACCCTGTTTTAAGGAATCAGCCGGTTGCATACCCTGCAGAAGGCAATATAGCTAAGATTTCCTAAGAAAATAAATTTGCAGGCATAACCCGGGAAAGCAGCTATTGCCATTCCAGGTAACCCTGGAATGGCAATAGCACCACTCTTTATTGATATCCTGCCTCAGATCAAATTTAGAAAAATGACCGTCATTTTACTTGACCATGATCAGCTTCTCTATCCTCAGGAGTTCGCCTTCCTGATCTGCAATGTAAAGCAGGTACATTCCCGGCGTATAACCACTCATACGGATCACCTTGGTCTTGCCTTCCATAGGTTCAGATTGCAACATGCGGCCATCCACACTCATGATCCTTACGCTAACCGGTACAGGCGCCTCAATCCGAACCCACTCCGTTGCCGGGTTAGGGTAAATATGGATCTGGTCAGCAATACGGGAAACAGAAGGAACGGAGGTATAGTTGGTTACTGTATAAGTAGCACTGTCTAAACAATTATTGCCTCCTGTGACGATGACGCTGTACAGTCCATTGGCCTGAACCGTATAGGTCGGAGCCGTAGCACCTTCTATTTTATTGCCATCCAGGTACCATTGCCAGCTTGTATAATCAGACTGATTGGTCGTACTTAATAAGAACTCATCTATCGTAATGATTACCGACGGCATATACATTTCCACATTCATTTCCACCGTTGTGGAATCGCAAAGACTCTTTAAAATCACTTTTATCGTACCTGCGCCACCTATTGTCGCATCGATACCCGCCGAATCGCTGGCCCCGGTCCACTCATTGGGCAATACCCATTCATAACCAACAACGCCGTCTATTTTAGGAACGGAAAAGGTGTAAGTAGCACCCATGCACGCAGAATCCGGCCCTGTCATCAGTATTGCATTGTCTTCAGAAAATTCAATACATTCCTTCAATTTAAGAATGTACGCATCTGCAGAATAGCCCATGGCAAGGAGCTGATTTAATCCGGGTCCTGCAGGATCAAATTCTGCCAATCTGTAAAAAGCACCTGTTGTATAAATATATCCATTAGCTACAGCAATATCACTTGCTCCATCCGGGCCAAATTTAGTCCCCATATTGGTGGCCCATATAAATTTACCATCATTATCCAGTTTAAGGATATAGGCATCATAACCACCATAAGAAACCAGGTTAAAAGTATCACCAGGATTTAATCCCGGATCAAAATCAGCCCTAGGACTTTGGAAATCTCCGGCTGTGTACACATTTCCAAATCTATCTAATGCGATCCCATTTCCGGCATCATCCGCACTGGAACCTACATTCTTTGCCCAAACTAATTTGCCCGTGGCATCAAGTTTAGCAACAAAGGCATCTGCAGCTCCATTGCTATAGAGATAAAAGGTACCGTTAGGATCAAAATTAGCCGTATTCTGGAAGGACCCTGTTAGGTAAACCTCGCTATTTTTATCAACAGCTACTGAGGTGGCGAAATCATAATCCACCCCCCCCATACGTTTACCCCAAATATAATTTCCATTTTCGTTCCATTTAGTCACAAAAACATCCCCATGCGCTGTACTGGTCAATGGTGCTGATGCGGAAGCATCGGGATCGGCATCCATCGTTCCAAATAACACACCTGCAACATGGACATTTCCAGATTCATCAACAGCAATTCCATTCCCTGTTGCGCTGCTGCCGGCAACGGAAGGTAAAAGCCCTTTGGCCCAAACCAGGTCTCCATTAACCTTTAATTTCAATACAAAGGTCCCTGAGCCCATAGCTGAGGTCAAATTGGTTACACTCTGACCGAATCCAAAATCTACCGTTGCACTAAAGACTCCAGCTACATAGACATGTTCCGATTTGGCATCAAAAGCTATGGCATTTCCCTGGTCTGCACCAGAAGCGCCGGCAACTCTAACCCATTGAAAAATACCGTCTGTATTCAATTTTAGAAGGTAAAAATCCTGTCCTGGATTACCCCTGGAATTAGTCGCGGAAGTATGGCTGGTAACCCCTGCTCCGGGATCGAAA
>CAZFKK010000027.1:16474-17282 GCA_964519735.1 uncultured Taibaiella sp. | reverse complement strand
TTTACCCTACCCAGGGTATTGACGCATTGCAAACAACAGAATTGGAGCCTTAAAGCTTTATAAGGGTAAAATCAAGAAAAATATTGCTTCAGAAGTTCTCCTTGCCTTCCTGTACAACGTGTTATAACTCAGTTACATTAATACCGGTCATTTTTCTATAAAGGTCTATCGCATAGAGGTCGGTCATTCCCGATATAAAATCCACAACCGATTGCAGGTTCTCATACAAAAACTGCTCCCCGGCGTGAATCGGAAATTGTTGGGAAATGAGTTGTAAGACCTTCTCTGATTTGGCTTTCTTCGGCTGGAATACAGCGTTGTTAAACTCTTTAAGTAAGGCGCCGATGATGTGAAATCCGGCAATTTCTATTTCTACGACGGGCTTGTAGTTATATACATTTTTATAAGAATAATGATTTACTTCGTCAAGCAGCGCCAGGTAGCTGGTGGGTAAAAGGTCCATCAGGGATTGTTCCAGGGTGCCGGATAAAAGCTCCGCTTCCTTTTCCATAAATAATCGGGAAAGCTGGTTCACCATCAGCCCTATCCAGATTGCGCGTAAATATTGTACTTTTTGATTGGTATCGTTTATTTTGGAAAGCTGCCGGGTGACGTTTTCATAATTATTGTACCCGGTTTCTTCTTTAAAAAAGGGTAAGAACAAGTCCTGGATCCGGCTCAAAGAAGTAATTCCTAACCGGTGTGCGTCTTCAAGGTCTATGATGCGATAACAGATATCATCAGCAGCTTCGGTCAGGTAGACAAAAGGGTGCCGCGCATAGACGTGATTAAAATCTTTTTTCTTTAA
>CAZFKK010000027.1:0-16464 GCA_964519735.1 uncultured Taibaiella sp. | reverse complement strand
TTATACCCGCCAGGAACAGGCTCATTAAAACTATGGGTTAATATCCGGAAAGCATTGCTGTTGCCTTCAAATTTTCTGAAATCCTGGATCTGGTTAGGGGAAAGGTGATCTTCCAGCATTTTTTGTGTACCCGGCTCCAGATCAGTAAAGTAGGCCCGGATGGCATCTTCACCCGAATGTCCGAATGGAGGGTTACCAATATCATGAGCCAGGCAGGCGGATGCGATAACGGTAGGTAATTCGTATTTGTAAAATTCCTGGAAAGAGCCGGACTGGTCGGGGTATTTATCCGCGATCTTTACGCCTACTGTTCTGCCTAGTGATCGCCCCACAGAGGCTACTTCAAGGCTATGGGTTAAACGATTATGTACGAAAACAGGGCCGGGTAACGGAAATACCTGCGTTTTGTTTTGTAAACGACGAAAAGCGGAAGAAAAAATGATGCGGTCATAATCACGGATAAATGATGTTCTTAAACGATCCGGATTTTCAATTTTTTTTGTAGCAGAACCACTGCGCTTTGTACTGTAGAGGGTTGCCCATTGCATCATAGCCGCAAAGGTAAACGAAATATGATTGTGTCAAATAGAAATGGATGAACTGGTGTAAGTCCTGAGTAAAAGAAGAAGTAACCGGGGTATTAAAAGGATAGTGCTATGCTATAAATCAGGTTTCGTACAGGCTCCCATTGGAATAAACCCGTAAAACTTAGATTGGGGTTGACATGGGCTAAAGCGCCTAGGGTCAGTATAAAGAACCCTGTGGCAAAGAAAAGAATACAACACACCAGCAGATAAACGGTGTTATACCTGGGGCGACGGATAGTAAAGCGTTTCATAAGGATCAGGATCTTCCCGGATAAAAATTTGCATAAAAGTTGTTCTTCACTTTGTCACATGGCCCATCTGTTTAGGAAACGTAATTTTTCATCATTTCATATGCCTCCGCAACACTTTAACAATTGGTTTACGCTGTAGCAACCTATAAACGATTTAATGCCTTCCTATCCAATCCATTGCGTTTTGATACAGTAATTTATCCCGTAAAACCGGATCTTGTATGTGTTCTTCTATAAGCCTGCCCGGATGGTGTTCTCCTAAGGGGAAAGGATAATCGCTGCCCATACAAATTTTATCCTGACCCATAACATCTACAATGAAATCCAGGGCTTTGGGATCATGAACCAGGGAATCAATCCAGAAACGTCCGATATACTCCCTCGGGTTGATCTCATTATCTATTGCACAAAGGTCCGGGCGAACATTAAAGCCATGTTCAATGCGGCCTATAGTGGCCGGGAAGCTGCCGCCTCCATGGGCAAAAGCAACTCTCAATGAAGGAAATTTCTCGAAAATACCCCCAAAGATCATGGAGCAAATAGCGCGGGAGGTTTCTGCCGGCATACCCACCAACCAGGGTAACCAATAGCGGCTGATGTCCTCTTCACCCATCATCTCCCAGGGATGAATGAAGATGCAGGCATTTAAAGAGACTGCCGCCTCCCAGAATGGATAAAATGAAGGATCATTGAGGTTTTTTTTATTGATATTGGAGCCCAGTTCCACACCTGGCAGATGCAATTCCCCGACACATCGCTCCAGTTCCTTAACAGCGAGGTCTACATCCTGCATCGGCAGGGTGCCAAGGCCGATGTATCGTTCGGGATGCCGTGTTACTGCTTCTGCAATATGATCATTGAAAAACCGGGAGCTCTCCAGAGCATGTTCCGGTTTGGCCCAGTAATTAAATAATACAGGTATAGTAGAAAGTACTTGCAGCGTAACATCCGTATCATCCATTTCTTTAAGGCGTACATCCGTATCCCAGCAGTTATGTTCTATTTCCCGGAACACCTTATCTCCCTTGATCATCTTAGCGCAGCAGGGCCGGTGATGTTCTAAAGTAATAAAATCTCCGTAACCGAATTTTTGGAACCAATTCGGTATTTTTTCGGGCATTATATGGGTGTGAATATCAATTTTCATTGTTTTTTCCAAATGAAATTTAAACGGACGTAAAGCAAATTTACTTCTTTCTTTGCCACCAACTGATCAGGAAGCCGGCTACCATCACCACAATACCGAACCAAAGTACGCGGATGTAAGGAAATACCAGCGCTTTCATAACAATATAATCATCCTGCTGGGCACGTTGCCTGATCCCGATTTCGGTCGCTTCTTCTTCGGGGATGATTTTATTGATGCGGATAAACAGGCCCAGCTCCCTTAAGGTATCTACCGTTGAGGACGCCTGGTTGCCCCGTATGTAATAAACAGGATTGGCATACCCGACTTCTCCTTCCATATCATATGCCTTCAGCTTAACCTCAGCAGCAATATCACCGGGCATTTCCAAATAGTTTTTATTATTTATCTGTTTATCCAGGCCGCCATATACCAGGTAACCATTGGCCAGGAAAATACTGTCACCTGCCTTCACGGTATAAGCCCTGAAGCTGCTGGTATCGGTTTGCGCGTCCGGCGCACTCATGGAGGTAATATAGGTGAATACATCATGAGTCCAATAGTGTTTGGCATCAGGGTTGGCGCTAAGTCCTTCCTGCCCCTTAGGATTAACATAAGCTTCGGGATACAGGAAAAAAGTTTCTTTCAGCTCATTGGTTTCAGGATCCCTGCGTTCATACCGGACTTTAAAGAAGGTTAATGGTGGATCACCTTGTACGATCGAATCGCCCATATAGGTAACCATATATTTCCCCATAGGTATGGACGTGTTCCGGAAGATGAGCACGTTCTCCCGGCTTTCTTTAAGGTTTTCCTCGAAAGTTTCTTTACCGAAATCCAGGTTACGGTTAATTCCGGTGCGGTCTACGGAGATAATCTCTTTTTTGTACCCGGATAGTAGAATTCCCAATAACATCAATCCAAACCCGATATGTGTAATGGAACCTCCTGCTTTAAGTAATTTGCCTTTTTGAATAGTGATCAGGTAATAAAAATTACCGGTCAAGGTAAAAAAGATAGCAAATGTAAAAACCATGTATTGCTTATGGGCAATCTGCTGGCCAAATACAAGGAGCACAGTCAGGCCCAAGGAGATGGCGGCCAGCAGTCCCAGTCTTTTCCAGACAACACGCATGGGTGTTGTTTTATACTTCAGGAATTGAATAGATGCCGTGAGCACTGCAATGACTATGGCAAACCAAACCTGGATATTATTGTATAACGCGACAGGGTCAATAGGCGGAGCAATTTCAATTCCGGTAATTTTTTGGTACAAACCGGCCCAAACCGGAAGAGAGGTGGTAATAATGATTTGCAGGCAGGCGATCAATAAAAATATGGATCCTATAAGCATCCAGAATTCCCGGCTGTCCATTTCCTCTTCTCCGGCTACACGGGGCATTTTTTTCCAGGAACGGATCAATAACCCGAAACTGATAACAATGAATAAAGCCATCGTAATGATCAGGTGCCAGTAAAGGGCTTCACCTTCCCCGGTAAAAGCGTGTACGGAGGTATCACCCAGAATACCGGTACGGGTAAGAAATGTGGAATACCAGATAAGGATATAAGTAAGTATAAAAAAGAGTAAGGTCACTTTGAGAGAGCGGCCGGTACTTTTATAAATCACTAAAGTATGCAAACCTGCGATTAAGGTAAGCCAGGGAACCAGGGAGGCATTTTCTACAGGATCCCAGGCCCAATAGCCGCCAAAATTCAAGGACTCATAAGCCCAGGCGCCGCCCATCATGATCCCGGTTCCTAATAACGCGCCACATATAAGGCTCCAGCGTAAGGCAGGCTTGATCCAGCTTTTATATTCTCCTTTCCAAAGGGCTGCCAATGCATAAGCAAAAGGAAAGAGCGTAAGTGCAAAACCGAGGAATAATACAGGCGGATGGATAACCATCCAGTAGTTCTGTAATAAAATATTTAACCCGTTGCCATCTTTTATAAATTCCAGGTAATTCGCCTGCGAAAATATAGGTGCTTCCATTTGATGACGAAGCAGGCTGAAAGGAGTGCTGCCGACCTTAATATCCGGCCCGATGTAAATGCCGAGTAGCATAGTGGCCAATACGGCCTGTACCAGGGCTACGATGACCATTACCCTGCTCTCCCATTGCTTACCCCCCGTGCGCATCAGTATAATACCCAGGAAAGCGTGCCAGATCATCCATAACAGGAAGCTGCCTTCTGAGCCTTCCCAAAAGCAGGCCAGGAGATACTTCATCTGTAATCCTCTTGAAGAATGCCTCCAGGCATAATTGTATTCAAAAAGATGTTGGGATATGATATAATATAGGGTGATAAATATACCGGCAACGGCAATAGCATGAATGACAAAACCCCAACGCCCTAATTTTAGCCAGGTATTACCTTCGGTAAGTGTTTCTTTGCGGGTAGCCTTAAAATAAGTAAAAACGGAGAAGAGGGCGGCTACGAAAGCAATAATAACAAAAAAATGACCTAACTGCCCGGGTAATAACTGTTCACCGATAAATGTCTGATTCAAGGCTATATAGTTGATTAAGAAGATTAAACAGACGGCGTGCTTCTAAAAGCACGCCGTCAATTCAGTGATTATAGTTAAGATTCCTGGGGTGCTGCCACAGCTATCTGATCATTTTCATACTTAGAGGGACATTTCATCTGGATTTTGGAGCAGTGGAAGTACCCGTCTTTCATATAACCGGTCATTACCAGTTGTTCCGATCTTTCAAAATCCTGAGGTTTGGCACCATTAAAAATAACTTGCTGCAATTCTCCTTGTTTGTCCTTTGCGTAGAAGGTGAAATAATTGGCATTTTCCAAGGGATCATATTGCTGTGACCGGGAGGTATCCAGGTAACCCACAACATGAAAATTACTTCCCGGCTTTTTAGAAGCAGAAGCAAAAGTTTCATAGGTACTGAATTCCCCGAAAGAAGCTACGATAATACCAATTGCTGCTGCAATCAATACGAGGATCAGGATATTTGTTTTCTTCACCTTATACGTGTATTAATATGCATGCAAAGTTAGGGCTAAATGTTTTCGAATCCTGCAAGAATAAGCTATCGGAACGTTAAAGGACAAGCATAAGAGGCCTGTTACAATGAATTCCAGAACGGGAATATGAATAAATAATTTGCTGAAGAGCGCTTGCTGATTTGAAATCTTAAACCTTATCTAGCAGGAATTCTATTACCCTGGGAAAGTAAAAATGTTCCAATTGATGCACTTTCCCCGCGATATCTTCGGGATCATCTCCAGGATCGAGTGCACAATGAGCTTGTAGGATAACGGCCCCTTCATCATAATGTTCATTTACAAAATGAATTGTAATTCCGGAAACCTGTTCTTTTGCTTCTTTTACTGCATGATGAACATGGTGACCATACATGCCTTTGCCGCCGTATTTAGGCAACAATGCAGGATGAATATTGATCATTTTATTGGGAAATGCCTGGACAACAGCATCAGGAACCTTCCACATAAATCCGGCTAAAATCAATAAGGCAGGTTGCTCCGCCTGAAGCTTTTCGATAAAGCTTGCTTCCTTAAAGGACTTTTTGTTGATTAATAAAACCGGAATATGATGTCGTTCCGCAATAGCCAGTACTCCGGCATCAGGGTTGTTACATACAATCAGGGCAATTTTGACGTTGCCCCGATCTGCAAAATGCTCTAGGATAGCTTGTACATTAGATCCCTTTCCGGAAGCAAAAAGTATAATTGTATGCATGTAATTTTGAAATTATATTCAAATCCTTGTCGCGGGTACCGGATTAAGTTTAAAATGATTAGAAGCGGCAAAAATAATCTTTTACTGCCTATGATGACGCTAATTTAATAGCGTATTACGAGGTTATTTTTTTATCTTTGCTCAGAATGAAATTTTTTATACATTTAATTTTTATTCTTATATTTTCATGGATTAGCTCTTCTATCAAGGCTAACAGTAGTGTTATTTACCTGGTCAAGGAGCAACTAACCCAAACCGTTTCAGCAGGCAACCAAAATAAAGGTACTTTCTTTTCTTCCGGAAGCCCGGCCAATAAACTATTCGCCCAGTCGGATATAACACCTCATTTTACTCATTGCTTTCAATATCAATATGGTAACATTTCGCTAAGGATTGCTTTGCTTAAGGTTGTGTTTCCGGATAACGAAATGCGCTATCATCAATACTGTAACCAGCAGTCAGAGCATATTTTCTTATTGCTAAAAGCAAGAATGCTGTTTCCCGTCCATTATTTTTGGTAAATAAGCAAAAGGTGGTTGATAACATTTTATCAAATAGTCTTTTCCTCTTTTATTTTATTTGAACGCAGCTTTTTATGGAACATCATCTGCCCTACCTTATTACAGACCTGGCCCTTATTTTGGGTGCAGCAGCTATTACTACCCTTATTTTCAAGAAACTGAAGCAACCTCTTGTTTTGGGCTATATTATTGCAGGCCTGTTGGTAAGTCCTCAGATCAGTTTATTGCCCACGGTTACGGATCAGGCCAGTATCAAAACATGGGCTGAAATCGGGGTTATCTTTTTGCTTTTTAGCCTGGGATTGGAATTTAGTTTTAAAAAATTGATGCGGGTAGGAGGAGCTGCATCAATTACTGCCTTTGTAGAAATTATCGTTATTGTTTTCGCCGGATATTTTTTAGGCAGATGGATGGGCTGGAAGACGATAGATTGTATCTTTCTGGGCGGGATGCTGGCCAGCTCTTCTACAACGATTATTATTCGCGCATTTGATGAACTGGGGGTTAAAACCAAGCAGTTTGCACGCATTGTTTTTGGGGTATTGATCGTGGAGGATATTGTGGTAATCCTGATCCTTGTTTTGCTGCCTACAATTGCCATAAGTCAGCAATTTCAGGGTTCTGAACTGGCATTTACGGTGATCAAGTTGCTCTTTTTTCTTTCTTTATGGTTCCTGCTAGGTATTTTTATGTTGCCTACCTTCCTTAAGATGGCCAAACAGTTGCTTGATGCAGAAACCATGCTTATATTATCCATCGCCTTATGCCTGGGAATGGTAGTTCTGGCTACCCAGGTAGGATTCTCTGCGGAACTGGGCGCCTTTATAATGGGCTCTATTTTTGCAGAAACCACCTCCGCGGAAAAGGTAGAACATATTCTTAAATCTGTAAAAGATCTCTTTGCCGCGGTGTTTTTTGTATCCGTAGGGATGATGATCGACTTGAATGCTATCTGGGAATACAGGCTGCCGGTAATTCTTATCACGCTTGTTACCATATTCGGAAAATTTGTAAGCACTACTGGTGGCGCATTGCTTTCCGGACAGCCCTTAAAACAATCTGTCCAGGTAGGTATGAGTATGGCCCAGATTGGTGAATTTGCTTTTATTATAGCCACACTTGGCCTTACGTTGGGTGTAACCAGTGATTTTCTCTTCCCGGTTGCCGTAGGCGTTTCTGCCATTACTACGTTTACAACACCTTATATGATCAAGTTTTCCGAACCCCTATATAATGGTATTGTAAAGATATTGCCGCCAAAAATCCTGGCATCTATTAATAAATATTCGTCCAATACACAAAATATGCAGGCGACCAGTGAATGGAAAACAGCTTTAAAAGCATATGCAACAATAGTGGCAACCAATGGTATTATTGTTATTGCCATAGTGTTACTGTCCTCCAATTTCCTCTTGCCTTTGTTTGAAGAAAAAATTGGTAACAGGACCGCAAGTAGTATTATAGCTGTTACCATAACCGGAGCTATGGCGCTCCCTTTTCTTTGGGCGATGGCTGCGAAACGGCCGGCTAACTGGGCCTATAAAGAGTTGTGGATGAATAAAAAATATAATCGTGGCCCTTTGATCGTAGTAGAGTTAGTCCGTGTAATCCTGGCCATATTATTGATTGGATTAATGTTGGATAGGATGTTTAGCGGCAGCATTGCGTTACTAATTGTAATGCCAATAATCGTTATCGTATTATTTTTGTTTTCGAGAAGAATCCAAAGGTTTTATATGCGCATTGAAAAGCGTTTTTTAAGCAACTTAAATGCCCGGGATATTGCTGCGGAAGCAGCAAATAATTCGTCGCCTGATTCTGTATTAACACCCTGGGATGCCCATTTGGCTGATTATGTAGTCAATCCGTTAGCGCCTTTTGTAGGTAGAACACTTAAAGATTTGGCCTGGAGAGAGCTTTACGGTATTAATATCGCATTGATCAAAAGGGGGGATAAGCTCATATATGCCCCTAATAGGAATGAAATATTATATCCGTTAGATAAAGTAAGTATCATCGGTACTGACGAACAGTTACAGTTATTCCGTCCGGTACAAGAAAGTGCTGAAGAAGTGCCGGCAGAAGAACAACAAAACGGGAATATCTCCCTTCAGAAATTTATTGTAGATGAACATAATAAATTAAAAGGACAGACGATTCATCAATCCGGTATCCGGGAGCGGACTCATGGACTGGTTGTAGGTATAGAACGCAATGGAAACAGGTTGCTGAACCCGGATTCATCAGAAGTATTACAATGGGAAGATGTGGTGTGGATCGTTGGCGATCGTAAAAAAATACTGGCCCTGACCAAAAAAGATGAAGGGAATAAATAGCAGCATACATCATGTATGTGTTTATCCGCCGAATACTTTTCTCAGAATACTACTGACCTGGGCTGAAGGATTAGTCCTTATTTTTAGTTCTTCTTGTGCAATAGTGGTAAATAAACCTGCCAAAGCTTTTTCTGTAACATAGCCGGTCAGGTCGGCATTCACTTTATTTTGTGCTAAGGGAAGGCTGTTGTAAGTGGAAAAAACTTTATTCCAAAGAGTGGTTGCCCCTACTTTATTTAATGAATTCTGAATGACCGGGCGGAATGCATTCGTTAATTCAGCAGTTGTTTTGGCTTTCAAAAATAAGGTTGCCGCATTATTGCCCCCACTTAAAATACTCAGGCCATCCTGAATGGAAATGGAAGAGATGGCATTAATGAATATAGGCGCTGCTTTTTTCGATGCATCTTCGGCAGCACGGTTCATTGAAAGGATCGCTTTATCTACGATAGCTCCCATGCCCACAGAGCGCAAGGCACTCTCGACTTGCTGTACTTCTTTAGGCATGAGAATTTTAATAGCAGCATTACGGAAAAAGCCGTCTGTTACGGATAATTGTTTTCCCGCATTTTGTGCCCCTATTTTCAAAGCCTCTTTCAATCCGTTGGAAATATCCAGGTTGCTCAGGTTGCCCTTGTTGGAGAGAGTGCCTGGCTTATTGTCTCTGGTTCCGCTTTGATTACTATTATTTTTATTTTCACCTGTCAGTACATTGAATATCTGGTCTAAAGACTGTGCTTTCGTGGTCATTGGACCAGCCAGCAAAACACCGGCTATAAGCATGGGAGTGATCAAAAGCTTACTCATTTATGATATTTTTTATGTTGGTTAGACTAGGTAAAATTACAAAAGTTAAAGAAACCGGGTTTTATTTCCATAAAGCTAATATCTGTTCTGCATGTTCTTTGCTTTTAACTTTATCAATCCGGTGTTCAATTATCCCTTTCGCATTGATTAAAAAGGTAGTTCTGTGGGTACCCAGATATTCTTTCCCCATAAACTTTTTAAGGCCCCATACACCGTAAGCATTAACTATTTTTTTGTCCGTATCAGCGACCAGAATAAAGGGTAATTGATGTTTGGTTTCAAATTTTTTGTGGCTTTTTTCATCATCTGTGCTGATTCCGATAACGGTTATGCCCTTCGCTTTTAATAAGTGTGTATGGTCCCGAAGGTTACAGGCTTCAACCGTACAGGTAGGAGTATTGTCTTTGGGGTAAAAGAAAAGAGCCACTTTGCCTCCCTTAAAATCCTTTAAATTTACAGTATTACCATTCTGATCTTTTGCTTTAAAATCCGGGGCCTTCATTCCGGCTGTAAGTGTTATTTCCATAAGATTGCTATCGGGAATGTATTGTTTCTTTTTATTTGAATAGCTTTAGCGCATTTTGATAAGTAATGCTGGCTATGTCTTCCACTGAACACTGTTTTATGGTGGCTAACCGTTCTGCTATCAGTGGAATATAAGCACTTTCATTTCTTTTGCCTCTGTAAGGTACAGGGGCCAGGTAGGGAGCATCTGTTTCCAATACTATGTTTTCCAGTGCAACAGTTTGTAAGACTTCCGGTAATGTGCTGTTTTTAAAGGTTGCGATGCCGCCTATGCCTATATGAAAGCCAAGAGCAGTAATTTGTTGCGCTTCTGCTGCTGTACCTCCAAAGCAATGAAAAATACCCTTTAGGTTCCCATTTTGTTTTTGCCTTACAAGTTCTATACTATCCGTCATTGAATTTCTGGTGTGAATAACGATGGGCAGGTTCAGTTGTAATGCCCAGTCCATCTGCAGGGAAAAGGCTTCTTTTTGTTGGTCAATATGGGTCTTTTCCCAGTAATAATCCAGGCCTGTTTCGCCGATAGCCACAAATTGTTCTTTATGCAGCCAATCCTCCATTAAAGCCAATTCCTTTTTATAATCGTCTTTGACATAGCAGGGGTGGAGGCCAATCATAGGAAAACAATGTTCGGGCCATTGCCGGACCATATCCAGCATAGGTTGAATGGTGATGCTGTTACAATTGGGTAAATACATTCGCTGCACCCCTGCTGCTACCGCACTTTGGATTACTTCCTTGCGGTCTTCATCAAATAAGGTATCGTATAAGTGGGTATGAGTATCTATAAAACTAAGTTTGTCCATTTTCAATATTATAAATCTTCATCTACCATCGATTCTACTTCCTCTTCTTTATTTTCTTTTTCTTCCCCAATATTTTTTTTCTTCTGGTCTTTCTTTCTTTGCTTCTCTTGTTCCTTCTTTCTTTTTTTCTCCTGTTCTTTCTCATCAAAAAAATCGTCTATATCCTCATAAGAATTAGGCATTATCGCAACTAACTGGTTGAAAAAAAGTATTCCGATCAAACCACAAAAGAAGGCACTGATCAATACAATTTCTAATTCCTTACCTAATAAACGGGAAAAATAGCCGCCAATGAATTGGGGGACTGTCCAAAAGAGAACAGTATAAACCTGCCATAAGACACCTATGTGACCTTTCTCAACAGCAATCTTGCCCACTTTATTACAAAAATAGAGTAAAATGCCTATTTCAGCCAGGAAATAAATTAAGGTAAAAGATGACATAGCTTATATTTTAATTGTTTAAAAAAAGGCCCCCAGTCCAATTGATTTATTATTGATACCTTAAATAATAAAAATTACAGGTATTGTCACGTATATAGACCGCCATTAATTGAAATTGTTTGTCCTGTTATATATCCTGCATCGCGTGAGGCTAAAAAACCTGCAAGTGCTGCTACTTCTTCTGCTTCACCAAAACGTTTCATGGGAATGAGCGTGTTTAGCTCCTTTTCATTCAATTCTTCTGTCATATCCGTCTTGATAAAACCGGGAGCAATTGCGTTTACTGTTATATTCCGCTTAGCCACTTCCTGGGCTAATGCTTTAGTCGCCCCAATCATACCTGCTTTGGCAGCTGAATAGTTGACCTGACCCGGAAGCCCTTTAAGCCCGCTTAAGGAAACAATATTGATAATACGGCCATAACGGTTGAGCAACATGGAGTTCAACACTTGTTTGGTCACCTGGAACATACCATGTAAACTGGTATCTATTACCGAATTCCATTGTTCCTCACTCATAAAGGCAAGCAACGCATCCTGACGAATCCCGGCATTATTAACTAATACCTCAATAACTGCATGCGTATTTTCCGCTTGCCATTGGCTGATGCAAGCATTTACTTCTACTTTATTGGCTACATCAAAAGGTAGTAAAGTAGCCGACACCCCTTGTTGTTCCACCAGCAAGGCGGTTTCTTCTGCTGCAATCTTATTACCTTTATAATTGATAATTACAGGATAGCCCATAGAGGCCAATTTTACACAAATGGCACGACCTATCCCCCTGGAGCCACCCGTTACGAATGCATATGCTTTCATATTGTTAAAGACAATTTTTGTAAAAGTAACTTTTAACCCTTGTAATATCAAACTTATAAAAATAATTTCAATATTGCTTCAACAGGGAAGTTCATATAAAAACCCCTGCAGAGCATAATCTGCAGGGGTTAAGCTATTAATTATTCCCAATGTTTTATTTTCTGCTTCCGTTTGAGGCCTTCAATTTTTGGTAGTAATCTTTAACCTGGTTGGCAAATTCATTGTTAGGTTCCTTTTCGAGGATTTTATTGACATATACCATTGCCTCTGACTGATTTTCAGTATTGTAATAATAAAATGCCAGGTATTGATAGGCACCCATTAAGTCAGCTTCCTTTTTTTCATATCCATCGAACTGAAAAGAAAGCCACTCTTTGTAAAGGCTGGCAGCACCTCCTGTTTTGGCTTCATTATCAATTGCCGCAGCTACTTTAGCCTCCCATAATAAAGCGGAGCCTTCATTAGGATATTTAGCACGCATGGTTTTGAAAGCTTTGGCAGCTTCATTATAATTTCTGCCGTAAAAATTCCAATATCCCCAATAGAAATAATCCAATGCTATAGCATCAGGGTTATCTGCTATTATTTTACCATACCAATAGCCAGCTTTGGCGTATTCTCTATTGTCTTTAAACCCTTCACCTATCTGACGGTACAATTCACTTTTATCTTTAGCTGTATCACTAGCGACGGCTTTATTAAAATAATAGTCTGCACTGTCATTATATGCTTTGGCCATGCTGCTATCCTGACCAGCCAGAGCACTCATTATCTTTCCGCTATATACATAATCTTCATTAATGATTTTGCTTTGATCCTTTTGCTTCGTATAAAAGACATGCATATTTTTTAATGCCGTAGGATAGTCTTTAGTTTCGTAGGCACTATAGGCAATAATGCGGTACATGTAAGGCTTTTCAATACCCTTGGTAATTAACTCCTGCATCTTTTCTTTGGCTTCCGGGTATTTTTTAGAAAGAAATAAAAGATCGGCATAAATGATTTGATCGTCTGTAGATTTATCGGAAAGGTTCAGGTATTCCTTGATATTAGTCAGGGCATTATCATACTTCCCGGCACGATAGTAAGCATAAGCCAGATCCCGGTAAGGTAAAGGATTGGCGGGATCAGCATCTTTTGCAAATCCGTAATTTTTCAATGCGTCATCGTACTTACGGGCTGCATACCATAAGGACCCTATTTTGGAATAGGCCAGAGAATTGTTTGTTCCTGACTCTACTGCCTTTTCATAATTGCTCATCGCGTCTCCGCCACCACCTTGTGTTTTCAGAAAAGCATCGCCTAATCCGATATGGGTAGCTGCGTTATCGTTAATTGCCAATGCTTTCTGATACCAGGTTATGGCCTCACTAATATTGCCTCCCTCGGTATAGGTCAGGGCATCAGCCGCTACTTTATATCTTTCCCAATCTTTTTTCCTGGCTTTGTCTGTTATGGTTTGCAGTAATTTATTGGCTTCCTCTTTTTTGCCTTCTTCCAATAATACTCTTGCCATACCTGCCTGATTATAAAAATCATCAGCATACCTGGAAAAAGTATTTTTTGCTTCCTGTTTATTTTCCAGTTCCAGTTCTGCTATACCCAGGTAATAATTGGCTTGGGGGTCCTTGTCGGCGAGAGGGGACAATATCTTTTTTGCACTTTCGAAGCGTCCGTAATGAATCATTTTTTCACCTTCCTGTACTGACTGGGCCTGCACGTTGAGCGCAAGAACAGATGCCACTGTTATCACTAAGAGTCGTTTCATTTTTGTAATTTGATTTTTGTTGAAGTAGCGGTAATTTAATGAGCAATATAATTTAATTAATTATTTAATTTCTGACTCCCTTATGGTGAGTGGTACCCGCAAAGGAGCCATACGGGCTTTGAAAAAAATAAGCTGGCCTCTTTCACTGGTTAAAAAATTAGCAAATCCTGTGCCAAGACCCTGCCAGTTTTCTCTGCTGATAAAATATAACTTCCTGGTAAGCGGGTATTGCTGAAGCGCTATGTAAGCCTGATACGGTTGGTAAAACACACCCGTTGCATCATTGCGTAGGGAGACCACCTTTATGTGTTTTTTAAAGCGGCCAATGCCGCTTGGATCTTCCGGGTCATATACATGGCTTAATCCTACTACTCCTATCGCATGCTCATTTTTAGACACGTAATCCAAAACGGCATCATTATCTTTTACAGCATAAACATTAGACGGTAATTCTTGCCCCGGGATTAATGAGTCTTTTATATACCTTACGGTACCCGATTCGGCATTATCAAATACAACGGTATAGGGGCGTACGAATTTCCCTTCAAGAATAGCTTTGAATTGTCCGATAGTCATCAGGCTGTCGGGAGCAGAAGGGTGAACCACCAAAGCAATAGCGTCCATAGCAATGGCGAGAGATCTTGTTTGTACGCCACTGGCAGTTAATGTTTTCTTCTCTTCCGGGCTGAGGTCCCGCGATACTAATATTAACCGTACACTATCCTTAAATAAATCTTCAAAACATTGTTTTTCAGATTTAAAGCGAGCTGTAATATGAGCTTCAGGAAAGGAAGAGTCAAACACCTTGAGCTCCTGCTCTATAACAGGCCTATAGCTTTCATCTGAAGCAATATTAATAGATCCTTTGCTTGTATTTTCTTTGTTTTCACCTTTTTCCGTTCCTGTGCAAGCCACCATGAACAGGGTGATTGCCAGGCTAAGTGTCGAAAGAGAAATAGAATTGCGCCTACGCATAATGCAATAATACAGGATATTTAAAAATGTTAAGGAGTAACAGGCAGGGGTCTAACAATAAATTAACGTTGAATATTAATAAGTTGTAAACTTTTCTTTTATAAGATGAAATATTAAAAATATTCCATAAAGAATTTTCGAGATGCCTTATTATACCACCTTCAACCCGCTCTTTATCTGTTATTGTATGCTTTTAAGGCTGCTTCTAAGCAATCCATGGCTTTATTGATAGCTTCTTTATTCAGAACATAGGCCATACGAACTTCATCCTTACCCAGTCCGGGAGTAGCATAAAAGCCACTTGCAGGAGCCATCATTACGGTAGCACCTTCATGTTCAAAAGATTCTAACAGCCATTGACAGAAGTCTTCGCTGTTTTGTACCGGAAGCCGGGCCATGGCATAAAAAGCACCCCCGGGGTTCGGGCAGGTCACGCCTTCTATTGCTTGCAATCTTTTCACAAGCAAATCGCGTCTGGATGCATATTCAGCAAGTACGGAATCGAAATAGTTATCCGGCAGGTTGCAGGCAGCCTCACCGAGGATCTGTTCAAAGGTCGGCGGAGAAAGGCGTGCCTGGGCAAATTTGAGTACAGCATGCAGCACCTCCTGATTACGGGTAACCAGTGCTCCGATGCGGGCTCCACAAGCACTATAACGTTTAGAGATGGTATCCAGTAACACTGCATGTTGTTCCAAACCCTCTAATTGCAATGCAGAAATATGTGTTTGACCATCATAGCAAAATTCCCGGTAGGCCTCATCGCTAAACAGAAAAAGGTCATGTTTCAGGCAAATATTGCGTAGTACTTCTAATTCTTCCCTGCTGTACAAATAACCGGTCGGATTATTAGGGTTGCAGATCAGAATGGCTTTAGTCCGGGGCGTTACCGCTTGTTCAAAAGCTTCAATAGGAGGCAGGGCAAAATTTTCGTCAATTGTGGAATTGATAGGCACAACCTTAATGGCTGCGGAAACAGCAAAACCATTATAGTTGGCATAAAAGGGTTCGGGAATAATTACTTCATCTCCCGGATTAAGGCAACTCATCAGGGCAAATAAAATAGCTTCAGATCCTCCGGTTGTAATAATGATCTGATTAGGATCAACGATAACTTCCCTGTTGGCATAGTAACCGGCAAGTTTGTTCCGGTAACTTTCAAAACCCTGGCTGGGGCTATATTCCAATACTTTTACATCAGCTTCATGTACTGCTGCAATAATAGCGGGGGGGGTTTCGATATCTGGCTGACCAATATTAAGATGGTAAACTTTTAGTCCCTTTTTCTTAGCAATATCTGCGTAGGGGGTTAATTTCCTTATAGGAGAGGGTGGCATATGCACACCGCGTTCTGATATTTGTGGCATGGCGCAAATGTAGGTGGTTTTTTGGATTTTTTATTCTCATAAGTTTAGCTTGATTTTAATAAGGCTTTATCGAATAACTTCCTGCAGATTTTGACTGTTTGCCCAAATAAAGATACCTTGCACCCTTATTTAGATTTTTAATACCTAAAAAAGGATCATATGTCAGTAGTAAAAGCGGGCGACACCGTAAACGTGCATTATCATGGTAAATTAACAGACGGTACTACATTTGATAGTTCCGAGGGACGCGCTCCTTTGCAATTTACAGTAGGAGAAGGCCAGGTGATTAAAGGATTTGATGATGCTTTGATCGAAATGAAGGTAGGAGATAAAAAAACGGTAACTATTCCTGTAGAAGAGGCTTATGGCCCTGCCGCTCCGGAAATTCTATGAAATTTTCCGGAGCG
>CAZFKK010000026.1:11319-17941 GCA_964519735.1 uncultured Taibaiella sp. | reverse complement strand
AAGAACCTTGCCGGCCCTTTGATCAGCAGCGTAAAGGCCTGAACCTGGGAGAAGGGGCCGCCTACCTGGTCCTGGAATCGGCGGCATCCCTGGAAACAAGGAAGGCAACGCCGATAGCCATTCTCGCAGGCTATGGCAATACCAATGAAGCACACCATCCCACCGCTCCGATGCCTGACGGCTCCGGGGCACTGCGGACGATGCAGGAGGCCCTTCAGTCTGCGGGTATCGCCCCTGAAGACATCGGTTATATTAATGCGCATGGTACGGCTACTTTAGGCAATGACCTGTCAGAAAGTAATGCCATAGCCCGTCTCTTTGGCTCGGAAAACCCTCCTTTTTTTAGTTCTACAAAGTCATTTACGGGGCATACCCTGGCTGCTTCAGGCGCTGTAGAGGCCATTATCTGCTGCCTGGCGATGCAACATCGTTTTATTCCCCCCAACCTACGGTTTGAGCACCCTATGGAAGAGGTAACGGTTTATCCCCAGGCTTCGCTCTTACAGGATATTCCTTTAAGGTACACCCTTTCCAATTCTTTTGGTTTTGGCGGCAACAATGTATCACTGGTATTGAAAAGTAGATAAGTTTTTCCGTGTATTCTTTACCGGCATCCTGTTTCTTTGTATGTTTGTGTACTGAGCCTTAAACCTCTTTCTGCTTCTTTGGAATCTTTTTACATATACCAGACCAGTGCCATTCATCCGCAACGGCAAAGTGTTGCGGATAGCCTGTTGCAGCCTCTTGTGGATAACCGGGACAATTGCTTTTATTGTATAGAGCCGGATTATACCCGGCTGATCCCTGCGCAGCAACTTCGAAGAATGAGCCGTATCCTGCGTATGGGCGTTTATGCCGGATTAGACTGTCTTGCTAACGCCGGCCTGGCAAGGCCGGATGGCGTGATCACAGGCACGGCTAAGGGCAGTATGACGGATACGGAGAAATTTGTCAAGGAACTGAAAATATATGAAGAGGAAGCCTTGAACCCGACCCCATTTATCCTTTCTACCTATAATGCGATTAATGGCGCCCTGGCGCTGCAAACCGGGGCTACAGGCTATAACCAGACTTATGTGCACCGGGGAAGTTCCTTTGAGCTGGCTTTGTATGACGCGCAACTGAAGCTCCAGGAATCGGGCAGGGGAAGCTATTTACTGGTGGGCTGTTTCGATGAAATGACGCCCGAATATTTCTTTGTTAAAAAAAAGGCCGGTTATTGGAAGGAAGAAGCGGTGTCTTCTTTCGCCTTATGGGAACAGAAGGACCATCCGGGCAGTATTGCCGGAGAAGGCACGGCATTTTTTCTATTGGGTAAGGACCCTGAAGGGGCCATAGCCCAGGTCCATGCCGTCAGTACTCATTTTAAACTGGAACTGAGCTTATTGCTCCCGGCGATCGAACAATTGCTGTTGCCTTTGCAATGGGGTTTTGAAGAACTGGATCTGCTCGTGCTGGGATTTAATGGAGATGGCCGGGACGAACCTTACTATGAAAGGGTGCTCAGCCTGTTTTCGGAAGATATTCCGGTGTTGGTCTTTAAGCATCTTTGCGGGGAATATGAAACGTCGGGAGGTTTTGCCTTATGGTTAAGCTTACAGTTGATCAGCGGTAAAGAGTTGCCGGAGGAGATCTGGTACAGGAAGCCCCCCGGGAAATTTACAGGAGGAAAGATGCTATACTATAATCATTACCGGGAAATCAATCATAATCTCTTGTTATTGAGTTGTTGATTTGCCCATTTTAAGGCCATTTCCTGCATTATTTCTTAATTATAAGCCTAAATTTGCAGGCTTATCCCAAATGTGCACCTTCTATGTGGAAATATATAGTGATCAGCCTGTCTGTTATGGTAGGCATGCTGGCCCCGGTGGTATCCGGTTCTGCCCAGAGCGAATATCCTTTTTTTAATGAAGAAAGGACTTTTTACGGGGGCCTGGTATTGGGCGGCAACCTGGCACAGATCGACGGAGATGGCTTTGCCGGGTACCGCAAGATCGGGTTGAATGCCGGAGCCATTGTTTATTGGAAGTTTGGAGAAAAGGTAGGCAGTACCCTGGAGATCCTGTATTCCCAAAAAGGGAGCCGGGGTGTTTCCGGAGTGAATTCCCCTTATTCCGGAAGTTCTTTCGCGAAATATGCGATCAATCTTAATTATATTGAGTTGCCGGTATTGCTACAGTATTTTATGTCTGAGCGCTACCACGTAGGCATAGGCGCCTCCTACAATGCCCTGATCAACACAGAAGAGTATTTTAAAATGCCGGAGAAAGTGACCTTCCCCGAGACTACTTTTCCTTTTAATAAGTATAGTGTCGACCTGGTATTAAGTGGCAATATGATGATCTGGCAAGGGTTGATGATCAATGCGCGCTACCAGTATTCATTAACGCCGGTGCGGCAGGCCTGGAATGTACCTCCCGGATTTAACGGCGTGTCCCTGGGTAGCGGCCACCAGATCAACAATATGTTGGCCATCCGGCTTATTTATTTGTTTTAGAGCTGATTTTTCATTTTTTTGGTCTGAAATCTTTAGCCTACAACCAATTAAGGGTTCGGATCACGGAAGGCAGGGTTGCTGATAAACGACGAATCAGTGAGTGTATGCAGGAAGGCGATAAGGTCGGATTTTTGATCCGGGGTGAGGAATAATCCCCTGCCCATGGGGACCATATGTTCATCTATATTAGGGCTCTTTTGATGGATCCCGGTATTGTAAAAGTCAAGCACTTCTTCTAATGTGGCAAAACGTCCATCGTGCATATAAGGTGCAGTAAGCGCTATATTGCGTAAGGTGGGGACTTTCATACGTCCCCGGTCCGTTTCCAGTCCCGTGGTTTTCCATAGGCCCGGCTGGGGAGAGAGGTCCAGGCCGTTATTCCGGAAAAAGTTGTCGGTAAGCAGTACATCGCTATGGCAGTGATTGCAATTGCCATAGCCAAAAAAGATATCAAGTCCCCGTTCTTCTTTTTGGGTTAATGCATCTGCCGCTCCTTCGAAATAATAACGGTCAAACCGGGTATTGAAGGAGGTAAGGCTGCGCTCAAACTGAGCTATAGCTTTCATTATATGTGTCTTATGGATGCTATCTGTTCCGAAAACCTGTTTAAAAAGGGTAGGGTATTGCTCATGTGACCGGGTATAGGCTAATACCGCTTCCCAGGTATTGGCCATTTCCAGCTTATTGGTAATGGGATCGCTGATCTGCTCCTCAAGGGAAGCGGATCTCCCATCCCAGAAGAGATGGCGGGCCCAGCCCAGGTTAACCAGGGGCATTGCATTAAGTACACCGAGGCTGTCTCCAACCCCTTTGCTGAAGGCTACATGGTCCGAAAAACCGAATTCCTGGCGATGGCAGGAGCCGCAACTGATGGTATGGTTAACGCTTAGTCCTTTGTCATAAAATAGCCTACGGCCCAATTCAATGCCTTCTTTAGTAAGGGGATTGTCGGCAGGAACAGGCATCGGATCGAAATAGTCTGCTACAAATTCAGGCAGGTCAAGCGTATGGGGCCGGGGCAGATCCTGCTCCTGTCTTTGTCCCTTACCGGTAACCATTTGTGCCAGAACCAGGATAAGGCACCCGCAACATATAACACCCAGTTTCTTCATATCGCCTCAGTTCCCTTCTTCAAATCGATTTTTAGAAAGCGCCAGCGCCCGCCGGACAGCTTTGATAATTACGCCGTTCTCCCTGGGGGAGTAGCCTAAATGTTTATAATAACCTTTGTGTCGTTTGCCGCCGCCCAGCACCAAGATAGTAGGCATGCCCATACCCCCGTAAAAGGTGACCTCTTTGCTGCCTTCGATGAACAAGGCATCGGGTGTGAATTGGTTGTCCTGAACCCATTTTTCCAACCGGTCACACCTGGTCTCATCTTCATAAACTGTCTGGAAGTATTTGATCCGGCCCGGGTAAAGTCCTTTCAGGGATTGTACGATCTTCTCCAACCCTTTGCCTGCAGTGATACAGGGCCTGCAATCCATCATTACATATTCGTGTACAATAACGAAGCCGCTATCCATCTGATTGTACAGCTCATAACTCCTTCCCGTACGGCAATCCTTTTTTGTCCAGTTGCTGGTATTATAAACATCTGATTTAGGAAAGGTATAGTTATGGGTATGATCTTCCTCCTCCTGTACAAACTGTGCCCGGGAAACCAGGGGCATCAGGAAGGCGATTATCAGGTAGCATAATATCCGGCACATGCTACAAAGTTAACAAAATTAACGGAGGGTTACGGCTGCTCAGGAAATGTACAACGGATCCTGAATTTGGGAGGATGTGTAGTAATTTAATACCTGCTCGTTATAGGTTTGCCGGGATTTAACCGGGTCTCTCTTAGACGGTGGGGAGCTCCTTTGTCCTAAATTACTTAGTTTTGCCCTTCTTAAACATAGGAATCTTGTTTAACTGAATGATTTGTGTATTTTAGCTGAACGTTATCAGGGAAATAGGCGAATCGGAATAACGGGAACAATGTTTTAAGTACTTTAATGAGATTGATCTGAAAAAAAATATGCGTAAATTCTTTGCTTTTGTTTTGCCTGTTTGCCTTATCGTGGTTTTCCAGGGCTCTTGTGGCACGGATAAAGAAAAGCACCCGGATGTGAGCGGGCTTCGGGTTCCTTATACCGCTTATCCTTTCTATAAAGATTTCTCCCGCCTGGATACGGCTCATATGGCTTCGGGCTTACACCAGCTTAAGGAAAAATATCCTGATTTTCTTGATTTTTACCTGGATACCCTGGCCAGCCTGGGCGTACAGCATGCCTATAGTGATACCCTGAAAAATTTAAAGATCTTCCTGACTCACAAGGATTACAGGGGGCTTTTTGATACGGTCAATAAGGTATTTACCAGCACGGAGAAATATGATGAACAATTAAAAAGGCTGTTTCAACATATCAAATATTACGATAGCTTGTTCATCATCCCGGAACGGGTGTATTACTTTGCTTCAGGTTTAAACCTTTTTACCGCTGTTACCCACGGGGATAAAGACCTCGGGATCGGCCTGGATATGTTTTTAGGCAGGGCGTTTGCACCTTATGCTTCTATAGGCATTGCAGAGTTTGCGACTATCCGCTTTACCCCGGAGAACATTCCTGTTTGGGCGGCCCGTGCCATATATCAAAACAATCATACTTTTTTTCCTGAAGATAAAACCTTGATTGAAATGATGATTGAAAAGGGAAAGGAACTTTATTTTCTGGAAAAGGTGCTTCCTGATGTTGCAGATTCGCTGAAGCTGGGCTTTACGGGGGCACAATTGAAATGGTGCCTGGAAAACGAGGGAATGATGTATCACTTTTTTATCCAGAACAACCTTTTGTATGAGAAGAATATGCAAAAAATCATGAGATTTGTAGATGACGGCCCCAATACCGCAGGTATGCCACCGGAAAGTCCGGGTAATACCGGAAGCTTTGTCGGCTTACAGATTGTCCGTCAATATGCGCAAAAAACAGGCGCTTCCCTCCCACAAATCCTGGCGGAGACAGATGCCCAAAAGATCCTGGAAAAAGCACGGTATAAACCACTCTGATCAGGCCCGGCAATAGAAGAGGCCTATTGTATAAACTGTAATCCATCGCTCAATCAAAAATTAAATATATATGAAAAGTAGAATTTTACTCTCGGGATTGTTGTTGACAGGCATTTGTGCTCAAGCCCAGATCGGTGATTATGAGACCCTGGCGAAGAGAAATGCGGAAACAGAAAATGTGGATACAGTAGCCTGGATCCGTACAGGAGTCATCAATGTAGGGATCAACCAGGGAATTTTGCATAACTGGGCTGCGGGGGGAGAATTGGCTTCCTTAACTTTAAATGGTGTGGCCAGTGGTAGCCTTACCCGTTATAATCATCGCCATTTATGGACGAATAACCTGGATGCTGCCTATGGTTTGTTTTATGCTTATTCCAATAGCTTTATCCCCAGGAAGACCGATGACCGGATCGATATCACCTCTAAATATGGTTATCGGTTAACAGAGCAGGGTAATTTCTATTTTTCCGGGTTATTTAATGCCAAATCCCAGTTTACCAAAGCTTATAATTATGATGCCCCGGCCTGGGATACTTTTTCTACTTCTAAGTTTCTTTCCCCGTTATACCTGACCCTTGCTCCTGGTATTGAGTACCGTAAAGGAAGTCAGCTCAGTGTGTTTTTCTCTCCCGCTGCCGTTCGTTTTACTTATGTGGATGCTTATTATACCGACAAAGCGCCTGAAGGAGCATTTGGTGTGCCTACGGGTAAAACCACCCGCTTAGAATTGGGAGCCTACCTGACTGCCCGTTACCAGAAAGATATTACGGAGAATATAGCCTACCGCACCCGGTTAGATGCGTATAGCAATTACCTGGCTAAAGACCGTTATGAAGAAGGGGTACTGGTCAAAAAGGATAATCCCGGTAATGTTGATATCCTCTGGGATAATTTCCTTTCTTTTAAATTTTATAAGTTTTTCTCTGTTAATATCGGTCTTACGGCTATCTATGATAACGATGTACCCTACGACAAAACCTACCTGGATGAAAATGCCGTATTGCAACCCAAAAATGAACCTTATGAAGGCCTGGGCTGGTGGCAGATCAAACAGACTTTTAATGTAG
>CAZFKK010000026.1:5852-11309 GCA_964519735.1 uncultured Taibaiella sp. | reverse complement strand
CTGATCCGGTAACTATACTCAACGCATACAACAGCTTTACCTATGGCTTTCGAAACGTACCAGATTAAATTACCGCAATTTGAAGGGCCTTTCGACCTTTTGTTGTTTTTCATCGAAAGGGATGAACTGGATATCTATAATATACCCATTCATAATATCACCAAGGATTTCCTGGCCTACATTCATGAACTGGAAAGCCTGAATATTGAATTGGCCAGCGAATTTATATTGTTCGTTTCTACGCTCATTCGCATCAAAGCTAAAATGCTGCTGCCCCGCCGGGATGTGGATGCTTCAGGTAATGAAGTCGATCCAAGGGCAGAACTGGTGGATAAGATACTGGAATACAAGCGTTTTAAAGAGGCCGCTGCGTCTATGGCCGTTATGGAGGCCGAAAGGTTGCTGCATCAGAAACGGGGCAATATCCGTAAAGAACTGGATGAATTGGGACATCTTTATTCAGAGGGCACAGAAGTACAAACCATCACCTTATATAAACTGATGAGTACTTTTGAACGGGTATTGAAGCGCTTTCATGACCGCCACCACAAACCTCAGCATGTGGTAGTAAAGTATAATTATACCCTTGAAGGTCAGCGCAATTTTATTATTGCAGAATTGCAGCAAAAAAGAAAAATAGCCTTTGAAACCCTGTTCGCTGCCTGCGAAAACAGGATACATGTGATCTTTACCTTCCTGGCCATATTGGAGCTGGCACAGCAAAAATTCCTGGATTTACTGGTGGGTGTGGGCCGGAATAATTTCATCATCGAGTGGAATACAGAGCGGGAAAACGAGGAGGCATCGCTTACAGAGCCTGTTCCTGAAATAGAATAAGAATAATAACTATAAGTTTGGAAATAAAAGAAAGGCCGGGTTTTCCCGGTCTTTTTTATCTGTGCGCAGGTCAAAGTAAAAAAATTACGTCTTTAAACGTATTGTCAGGTATGTTTATATGAGCTTATTTTGTGTTTTCTTTATTTTGTTACACCTAAAACCATTTAGCTTATGAGACGTAAATTTTTTGCCCTGGTCATCGGAGGTATGATCACGGGTATGTTCCTGCAGGGCTGCTGTAAGCCGGAGGTCATCGGCAATGTACCCAATACCCTGAAACCCCAGCAAACCAATAACTGGTGCTGGGCAGCCGTAACCCAAATGCTGGCGCAGCATGTCGGCAAAAGCGTGACCCAATGCAACCTGGCCAACCACAGGTTTGGCAAAAACAATTGTTGTAATGATGAACCCACGGACAATACCTGTCGTAAAACCAACGACTGCAATACTCCCGGATGGCCGGAACTGGCTTTTGCCGGCGTAGGTTTTAAAGAGGATGCTACCGCCCTGAGCTGGGATGCGCTGAAGAAACAGATCTTTTGTGCTAAAAAACCGATGGGCTATGCTTATGGTACCCCGGGGGTAGTCGGCCATGTAGTCGTAGTAAAGGGGTATGTCACTGTGGCCGGTACCAACTATGTGGTATTGAATGATCCCTGGTCTCCCTGTAACGGATCGGAACGCCTGATCAGTTATAATGATTATGCGGATCCTCCCGGAGCCAGTACGCATTGGGCCACCTGGTACGATATAACAGCTTTGCCTTAATTCCTTTTTTAACTTTATTTCAAAATCAAAAAATAATGAAATTATTGATCATAGCAGCGTTTAGTTGCTGCACACTTTCTTTTATCTGTTCCTGCCAGGATAAAGGTCGCCAAGGGGAGGAAACAGATAAGAATATCCCCGAACAATACTTTGCAGATGATCAGTCTGCCGCCAGGAAAGCCAAATCAGACCTGGTTGATATCTTAAGGATAGATAAAAATATCCAACTCAATATTAATGTTGCTGAACTGGAACAAGCCTTGGAAGAGGGAAGTATTGCCACTTTCGAAGTAGATATCAACCGTTTTCTGCAAGGAGACAGCAGCGGGTTGAATACAGTAGCTGATGACCGGCAGGAGACGATCGTTCCTTTTATCAATGATGGAAAGGTGATCGGCACGGCTACCCTCCGTAAAGAGGAAAAAGGATACCGGGTAGGAGGGCTGGCCAACAATAAAACAGCGCAGGACATCCAGGCTATCCGCAACGCTACCGGCCGTATCAGCAATATAAATCTATACCATATTCCGAATATTGATGCGGAGATCTATGAAGTCATCCGGGAGGGACAGGTGCTTTACTTTACAGATTACGGTGGTCTGTTTAATTTTAAAGAACCTGCCAGCATGGAACGCCTGCGATCCGTACTCAAAACAGATCTTATGGTGTTTGAACGCCAGTATGGCGACCAGGTCAAAAAAGGAAAGCTGGTCAAATAACATCCTGGCCAACAACAAAAAATCCGGTTCTTTAAAAGTGTGATTACTTCTAGAACCGGATTTTTTAGTCAATATCAAAAAAACTTACCAACTGCCGCTCGCGCCGCCACCGCCAAAGCTCCCGCCACCAAATCCGCCAAATCCTCCGCCACCACCGGAGCTGCCGCCCCAACCACCTCCTGAACCACGGGAGCCGCCGCCTAAAAGGCTGCCCAAAATAGCGCCGGTCAGGATGTCTCCTCCTCTTCTGCTCATATAATTACCATTGCCTCCTTTGCCGCCGCCACCCATAGTAGCAGCCAGGATCACCACAAGGACAATGATGATCACGACAATTGCCAAACCACCCGGAGCAGTCTTTTCGGGTACATCGTCTGCCGTATATTCGCCCTGGGTGGCATCAATCACAGCCTGGGCAGCTTTTTGAAAACCATGATAATAATTTCCGGCTTTAAACTCAGGCACGATCTCATTGCGGATAATGCGCCCGCACATGGCATCTGTAAGGGCTCCCTCCAGGCCATAACCCGGAGAAATATTGATCTTACGATCTTCTTTAGAGGCAAAAATAATGACCCCGTTATCTTTCTCCTTACTGCCCACTCCCCATCGGTTCGCCAGCTCCGTAGCATATTGCGCTACTTCATAATCGCCCAGGTTGCTGATCGTGACAATCGTTACCTGGGTGGATGTGGTTTTGGCAAACTGTAGTAATTGCTGTTCCAGTTGATCCTGCTGGGTAGGGGTCATCATACCGGCCAGGTCATTGACCAGGCGCGGCGGCTCAGGCCGGGGAGGGAAATCTTTACCGGTATCAGCCCATGCGAGACCAGTCGATAAAATAAAGACAAGAGTTAAAAGCCGCGAAAAGAAACAATTAAAGGACACAAATTTCATGATCAATGGGATGCTGATTAAAGCCTTCTAAAGGCATATGCTTAATGTCCGAAGACAATATCATCGGGTAATTCATTTTTATCGACACGGGCATCATACGGGAAGTGGGTCTGCAAGGATCGGCCAATATCACGTACGCCGGCAGCGATACCTTCGGCAAATTGCCCTTCTCTGAAAAAATCGCGTATTAAATTCACCTCTTTGATCCAATAAGGATTGCCGCCGGTCTTTTTGAAGATACCCTCATCTCCATACAGGGCAAGCTGATGGTCCACCAAAGCTACATATACCAATACGGCATTATGATGTTTTGTTTTGTCCATGCCCAGTTTAAAAAAGAGCTCACTGGCTCTATCCATGGCGTCCATATAGTTGCAGCGGGATTCTACAAACACCCGGATTTCTCCTGAAGTGTATTGCTCTGCTTCCTGGATAGCGGCAACAATAAGCTTTTGCTGTTCCGGAGGAAGCAGTGCTTTCTTTTTTTTCTTAAACAGGTTGAACATGAATGAGGTATAATTAAAAAAGCGGTTTTACCCGCTTTTGATTAAAATTTTACTTCGGGATTTCTCTCTGCCCCTGCTTCTGCTTTGAACATGCCTTTTTCCTTGAAATTCAGCATACCTGCCATCAGGTTATTGGGAAAAGTCCTCACTTTTACATTATACACCTGGACGGCCTCGTTAAAGTGCTTACGTGCTAAGGCGATCCGGTTATTGGTTCCGGTAAGTTCATCCTGCAATGCCAGGAAGTTTTGATTCACTTTCAGGTCGGGGTAAGCTTCCGATACCATCATCAGCCTGCCTAAAGCCTGGCTCAATTGTCCTTGTGCCGCCTGGAATTCCTGGATCTTTTCCGGGGTAAGGTCATTAGGATCGACCCTGATCTGAGTAGCCTTAGCTCTTGCTTCAATAACTGCGGTCAAAGTAGATTGCTCGTGTTGGGCAGCGCCTTTAACCGTTTCCACCAGGTTGCCGATCAGGTCCGTACGGCGCTGGTACTGGTTCTCTACTTCACCCCATTTGCCTTTAACCCCTTCATCCAGGGTGACCAGGCTTTTCTGAAGATTGCAGGTTTGGCATCCGCCGATGAAAACAATTGCCAGGACGACTAAAATCGCAATAAGACCTTTTTTCATAGTTTACTTTTGTTTTTTTATGATAGATATTTTGTCAAAAATACTAGAATTGAGGCATTTATTGAACTTATTCCCCGAAAATTCCCCGAAACATCCGGTATTAATTACGGCTGTCAATTCCCCAGTATAATTTTTTCCGGATCGTTTTCAGAAAATTGTGTTCATCAAGCCTTACCAGGTTAATGTAAAAATTTTCTTTTTTTACAGCCAGTTGAATATCTTTATTTATAGTTTCCATGCGCGAATCCAGGGTGCAGGAAAAATACTCGGTCCGGCCTTCTATTTCGAAAGAAATGACATTATTGTCAGGAACGATGATGGGCCGGATATTGAGGTTATGAGGGGCTACCGGTGTAATGACAAAACTGGAAGTCTGGGGGAAAACTACCGGTCCGTTACAGCTCAGCGAGTAGCCTGTGCTCCCTGTAGGTGTCGATACAATCAATCCATCCGCCCAATAGGTATTTAAGAATTCGCCGTTCAGGTATGTGTGAATGCGGATCATTTGAGAAGAATCTTTCCGGTGGAGGGTGAATTCATTCAACCCAAAGGGACTGTCGCCAAATAGCGGTACACTGGCATCTAAATGTACCAATGTCCTTTTGTCAATAGTATAAGAGCCTTTGAGCAGTGCATGCAAGGCGATGTCAATCTCTCCCTGGGGTATGTCTGCCAGGAAACCCAGCCGGCCCAGGTTAATGCCGATGATGGGAATGCCTGTGTCCCCTACAAAACATACCACATCCAACATCGTACCGTCCCCTCCCAGGCTGATCATGAAATCTGTCTGCCGGCTCAGGTCATGATACCCTGTAAATAATAGCGGTACCTCCTTGAACAAAATATGAGGGGCCAGCCGTTCATAAAAATCTTTATAAATGGTCACCTGTACCTGGTGCTCCCGGAGCACCTCGAAAGTATGCTGTATCAGCGGTAAGTCAGATGCTTCAAAAACCCGGTTGTAGAGTGCAATTAGCATAAATCTCAATTTGAAATAGTTGATGAACCAGCTTAACTGACAATAAATGGGTGTCAAATCCAGAGGAGAAAAAGAAAAGGAAAATATTCCAAGTGATCTTTGTGGGGTTTTCAATCCCT
>CAZFKK010000026.1:2386-5842 GCA_964519735.1 uncultured Taibaiella sp. | reverse complement strand
AAAATTACAAAAATGACAGCATATTCCCACCCCCCAATTAAGGTGCAATAATCCAGCCTGGTTATTCCCCGCTCCTATGTATATATAATCCTTTTTCCCCAAGATGGTTTACTGTATATTCCAGGCGTATCTTGATATCATATAGAGTAATGATATCTATACCCAGTCCACCGGAATATAATATTTTATTAGATAAATAATCTTGGTTTAACGCTGCATCGGGGTTATATCCTATGCCCGCATCTCCATATACTTTTCCATATACCCGGATAGGAATAACTTCGAAAAAGCGTAAGGGTAAGCGGATCTTCGTATGAAGTAATTCTCTTTTCCAATTTAGCCGCAGCAGTGCAAAGCAGCTGCCGTCCAGTACATAATATTCATATCCCCTTACATAATCAAAATCATAACCAAGGTTCTGGCGGAAGATATAAGGTTGCTGTTGAGGTAGGGATACCCGGCCTCTGAACGTCATACTGGCATACCATTTCTTCCAGGGATTAAGGTAATAATCATAATGCAAGTTAAGACTACTTTGCCACAAAGCGCCTTCTAATGCCAGTTTCTGGTCCAAAATGGCTATCAATCGTTGTCCGCTTAAAGGATAATTCCAGTTATCCACCCCATTATACTCAAACCGGTAGCTCAGTTTGAATACATTTTGCTGGGTATTGTTGTTGCCCAGGTACCCGGGATTCATCTGTTTAATGGAATCGCTGATCCAGAAATGATGAAAAGATAAGGCCAGTAAATGGGTAATGGCGTACCGTGGGCGATAGGTGTACCATAAAGCGCCATCAAAGCGGCGTTGCATGAAATTTCCGAAATGCCGTGCAAATTCCAGCTTGTTGGCGGTGGTTCGATAAGCAATTTCCCGGTTTTGGACTCCATGAAAGGAGGCGCCATAACCGTGTACCTGTTTTTTGTCCACGAAAGGCCTGCTATAAGATAACCCGAGTTTCTGGGTATAGCCCACCTGGGTGACCAGGCCGATAGTTTCCCGATTGCCTCTGAAATTATTATGATTTAAGGTCAGACCTATATTAATTCTTCGCCAGTCCCTATGCTGTTCTGTCCACCATACGTTGAAATTACGATCGGCAAATTCCAGGTTGGGCTCCGGCATAACCGGAAAGCGGTGTAATAATGCGATAATTATGGTAAGTGTATCTCCATCCTGGACCTGACTGGTTAAGGTAACCTCATTGAAGAGCCTCAGGTTCATTAATCTAAGCCGGTTGACTTCCAGTAGTGAGGGAATAGAATCTTTATTCAGGCAGTCTCCTTCTTTTATGTTTAATTCCCTCAGGATAAGTTCCTGCCTGGTTTTATGCGGGCCGGACAGGGTGATCGACTTCAGGAACAGGCAGGATACTTGCTCACTGTCAGAACCATCCCGGGCAAAAGAAGGGAATATAGCGAAAAACAAAATACAGGTGGTCAGTAACCGCACGAAAGGATAGCTGTTTAAAAGGCGGCAAAGATACTATTTATGTCTTTAAGCGTTCAGGCCATTGGCGGAGGAATGGAGAAGCTCCAGCGAGCCGGTTTTTTACTGCTAAAAGGTAGACGGATGGGATAAAAAGGCGATGTTTCTATTTATTTTTTAAGAAATGAAAAATAATTTTTAGATTTGCCTAAAATAAAAGAAACTATTCGTGGAAACAGGTGACAGATCCTTACAGGAGGTGCATGGTAGTGTGGAGGTGAACAATAAAAAGTCCAAATGGCGTAAAGTCATGGCTTTCTTTGGTCCTGCCTACCTCGTCAGCGTAGGGTATATGGACCCGGGCAACTGGGCTACGGATATAGCCGGCGGTAGTCAGTTTGGTTATACGCTGATCTGGGTATTGGTGATGAGTAACCTGATGGCCTTGCTGCTCCAGGGCCTGAGTGCCCGGTTGGGTATTGTCCGGGGTATGGACCTGGCCCAGTGCAACCGGGATACCTATCCGCGGGGGATGAATTTTATCCTTTACATCCTGGCAGAGCTGGCTATAGCCGCCTGTGACCTTGCCGAAGTATTGGGTATGGCCATCGGTCTGCAACTTCTATTTGGACTGGACCTGATATGGGGGGTGATGATCAGTTTTCTCAACACATTTTTGCTGTTATGGTTGCAGCGATACGGGATGCGGAAGATGGAACTGTTTATTATCAGCATGATTGCCCTGATCGGGATGTGCTTCCTGGCGGAGATGATCTTTGCCCAACCCGATCTGAAAGCGATCGCCGGCGGACTTGTTCCCAGTATCCCGAATGAAGCTGCTTTGTATATTGCTATTGGTATCATCGGTGCTACGGTAATGCCCCATAACCTTTACCTGCATTCTGCGCTGGTGCAGACCCGGAAGATCGGTAAGGAAGATGAAGCCATACGTAAAGCCATCAAGTACAATTTCTGGGACAGCGCCATTGCGCTAAACCTGGCCTTATTTGTCAATGCCGCCTTATTGATTCTTGCTGCGGCGGTATTCCACAGCCAGGGGCATACTGATGTTGTGGAGTTGAATGATGCCCACCGCTTATTATCTCCGCTTATCGGGTCTGAATGGGCGCCTAAGTTATTCGCGATCGCATTGATTGCTGCAGGCCAAAGCAGTACTGTTACCGGGACGCTGGCAGGCCAGATCGTGATGGAAGGGTACCTGCGTTTGCGGATCAGCCCTTTATTAAGGCGCTTGATTACCCGTCTATTAGCCATCATACCTGCAGTTTTAGTGATCTTGCTGATGGGGGAATCCAAAGTAGGGGCTTTGCTGATCTTTAGCCAGGTGTTGCTGAGCATGCAGCTGGCTTTTGCCGTCATTCCACTGATCCACTTTGTGAGTGACCGGGAAAAAATGGGTAAATTTACCATCAGGTTGCCGGTAAAGATATTGGCCTGGGTGATTGCAGCGCTTATCTCGGTGCTCAATCTTAAAATGGCTTATAATGAGGTGAATAGCTGGATGTCGGATAGCCCCGGTTTTTTTGTCCAGGTACTTATCATAACCGGTTATGCCGGGTTGATCTTGTTATTGGTATTGACTATTCTTTATCCCCTGTTGCAAAAACGTAACCGGATGCCTATAGAGTTGCATGCACCCCCAGTCGATTTGGCACAATTGAAGTTGCCGGAATTTAAGCGCATAGCCCTGGCCCTGGATTTCTCCGCTTTTGATGCTCCCGTTTTCCGGCATGCGTTTAACCTGGCGGACCAGCGAACCACTTTTGTGTTAATTCATATTACGGAAAGCGCGGCACCTTCATTAATGAATAGCGAAGCGGAAGATTTTGAAACGATCCGGGACCGGAAAAGGCTGGATCAGTACGTGCAATATATCCGGGAGCAGGGATGGCAGGCCAGTTATGAATTAGGCTATAAACAGCGCAACCGGGAAATCGCCAGGATCTGTACGGAACAAAAGGCAGATCTGCTGGTCATGGGCAGTCATGGCCATAAAGGCATTAAAG
>CAZFKK010000026.1:0-2376 GCA_964519735.1 uncultured Taibaiella sp. | reverse complement strand
AGGCACTTCTACCTCAGAGAGGGTAAAGTAAAAATTAAAGATTTTATCTTTGGCGCTACGGTCAACCAGGTACGGCACCTGGTGTCTATCCCGGTGGTGGTGGCTCAGTAAAGTGAGGGCAAAGTCTAGCAGCATTTTACTCAAAAACTACCAGGAAATATTGTTTCTTCCCCTTCTGTATCAGCGTATATTTATTATTCAACAGGTGAGTCTCCTTAAGTATGGCCTCTGTATCGCCTTGCAGTTTTTCTTTGTTGATACTGAGTCCTCCGCCTTGTACCATCTTTCTGGCTTCTCCTTTAGAAGGAAAGATGCCCGTATCTGCCAGGAAAGAAATCAGGTCTATGCCTTCTTTTAAGAATGCTTTGCTGCCTGAAACCTGGGGTACTCCCTCCATGACTTCCAGTAATTGTCTTTCATTAAGGGAGGTCAAGGCATCGGCAGTTGCTTTGCCAAACAGGATATCGCTGGCCTGTTGTGCAAATTCCAGGTCCTCTCTGCTGTGTACCAAAGTGGTCACTTCCTCAGCCAGTTTCCGTTGCAGGATACGGGTATGGGGGGCGGCTTCATGTGCCTCAATGAGGGAACGGATCTCTTCCAGGGGCAGGAAAGTGAATATATAAATAAGATTTTTAGCATCTTCATCCGCCACATTCAACCAGTATTGATAAAACTGGTAGGGAGAAGTTTTATCCCGGTCCAGCCAGATATTACCGGCCTCTGTTTTGCCGAATTTCCCTCCATCTGCCTTTTTCAGCAGGGGACAGGTAAAGGCAAAGGCTTCTTTTCCCCCTTTACGGCGTATTAATTCCGTACCGGTGACAATATTACCCCATTGGTCGGCCCCGCCAAACTGTAGTTTTACATTTTGGGTTTTGTGCAGGTAATGGAAATCATAGCCCTGGATCAACTGGTAACTGAAGTCAGTAAAGGAAAGCCCGAATTCCAGTCTTTTCTGAACAGAGTCTTTGGACAACATATAGTTGACCGTAATGTGTTTGCCGACATCCCTTATAAAATCAAGGAAACTGAAATCTTTAAGCCAATCATAATTATTGACCAATTCTGCTTTGTTGGGGAGATGGGGATCAAAGTCCAGGAATTTTTCCAGTTGCCTGCGGATCCCTGCTATATTGCGTTCCAGGGTTTCTGCGTCCAGCAGGTTGCGTTCGGCAGATTTTCCGGTGGGATCGCCGATCATGCCTGTCGCACCGCCAATCAATGCATAGGGCTTATGGCCGGCACGTTGTAGGTGCATCATCAGGATAATGGGCAGCATGCTGCCGATATGTAAACTGTCGGCGGTAGGGTCAAAGCCCACATAACCGCTGGTCATTTCTTTCGCCAACTGTTCTTCCGTGCCGGGTATGATGTCCTGTAACAGGTTTCTTTTTTGTAATTCGGGAATAAAATTCTGAGCCAATTTCTTATGGATTGTGTTTAAGCGGATGAACCTACCTGTATTCTGCAACAGAGTAGAATAGAGTATAGGTTGCAAAAATAACAGAGATTTGTCGATTCTCCATAGAACATTTTAATGCCTTACGGGCAGATAGCTTAACTATAAATATTATATTTGTGCCCTGATAGCAGTAAGTACCTGTTCATCAATGAAGCTGCATTAAATTTTGATCATACATTCCCGGGAACAAATCATTCTATGAAGAAAGGGTTATTATTGAGTATGTGCTGGGCTGCCATCCAGACTACATACGCACAGAGCAGGATATACGTAAACGAGTATCTTAATATTGGTGTAGGCGCCCGGGGGCTGAGCATGTCCGGCGCTACCGCAGCTTCTACCTCTGATGTTTATTCTGCTTACTGGAACCCGGCAGGCCTGAATAAGATAGACAATGATTTCCAGGCGGGCCTGATGCATGCGGAGTATTTCGCAGGAATTTTTAAATATGATTATGCGGCTGTAGCCATGCCGCTGAAGGATAAAAAAAGGACGGTGGGTATTTCCTTTATTCGCTTTGCTACGGACAATATACCTTATACGCTTGACTATGTGCAACCGGACGGTTCCTTTGACGAGAGCAAGCTTAAAGGGTTTTCTGCCGGGGATTATGCCGTTTTGCTGTCTTATGCCCAAAAACTGGACATTTTCCGCAAGCATCCCGAGATCAATACCCGTATCGGTGCCAATGCCAAAATTCTGTACCGGAACGTAGGTAGTATGGCCAACGCCTGGGGCTTTGGCATAGACGTAGGTATGCAAATGGATTATAAAAGATGGAAGTTCGGCATAACGGCCAAGGATATCACCACCAGCTATACCGCCTGGAGCTTTAGCTTGACGGAGGAAGAAAAAAGGGTATTTGAGGGTACAGGCAATGAGATCCCGATCAAATCATATGAAGTTATGTTGCC
>CAZFKK010000025.1:11702-18258 GCA_964519735.1 uncultured Taibaiella sp. | reverse complement strand
CAAAATTATAGGCGCGCATATCCCCAAGCAAGGTGATAAAACACCGCTCATTGAATTTCACGAATTCCTTGGCAATCCGCTTGGGATTGTATTCCGGGTTATTCAGATGCACTTTGATGAATACATCTCCCGGGATACCAGGAATATGTTCCTCAACCAGGGTCTCATTATCCACCATATAATTAAGCTGGTTAGGTGACAGGAGGTGCTCCAGCTCCATACCATAGATGCGGGAAGCATCCGCTACTTTAATATAAAAATAATCATATACATCATTAAGCCGGTTCACAATGCGTATTCGGAAGGGGTGGGTATTGCCAAACGTACAATAATCAATACGATCTATATACTTATGCTCCACAATACGTAGGTTTCCGGAGGCTTTCAATAGCGCGTATATCTTTTTCAGCCCGTTATGCAGGCTCTCGATTTCGTGAGGGGGGTAAATAGGACATTCCCAAAGCGTATCCTTCCCCTTATGATCCATAAGTGGAACTGCCTCTCTGAAATTTCTTAAATCATTATAACTTACCGGCAAACGTGCATCACGCTGGTAAATACGCAGGTATTTATGCAGCCCTTCCCCAACGGGATAAACCGGCTTCTTCCGGTGTATGGTCACATCGTCAGCCATAACGAATCGTTGCAAAACGGGTTAAAAATAAGAAAGAGAGGAATAAAATCCTCCCTTTTCCTATTCGATCAATATGGTCATTTACAAAGATTGCTCGTACAATGATTCATCAACGCTGCGTTTGATACCATAATACTGTAATGTTTTCTTGCGCCATCCTTTTTTGTAATAGGCATCTGTTTCTCCTTCTTCAGGAACGGTAACCCAATCCTTTGTTTTGGGGATATACCAACGATATACAGCTACACGATTCTCTCCACGACGGACAGGTGCATAATATTGTATATGGTCTTCCTTATACCCCATTTTTATCATATGATCTCTTGAGAACTCGTCTTCTGCTACACTGACAATATCCTTGGTAGTAGGGTTAAACCAGCGATATACAGCTACACGGTTAGGTCCCGGCTCCCTATAGGCAAAAAACAACAGGGTTTTCTGATTATACTTCCAGTTAAGCAATTGACCTTCCTGGTATTCGCCCTCGGCTAAAGTGATAAAGTCCCTGTCTACCGGGCTATACCAGCGATATACAGCTACCATGTCCTCACTCTCCTGAGCCTGAACCTTATTCCCGAAGAACATACCTGCAATCAATGCAGACATCATGACTAATTTTTTATTCATAGTAAAATGTGCTATTTTTCAAAATTGCATCCAAAATACATAATTTTTTTTGGGACTTGCAACTGTTTGGAGGATTTTTTTTTTATTTTTCCTAAAGATTGATGTTGCACCAGGCAACTCTGGTTTTACGCTACTCACTTCTTTTTTATCTTAGTATATAATATTTTCGCCAAAAATCAGTTATTTCATTGTATTATCGCATCAAATTAAAGGAAAGTTGAAACGTATATTTCATTATATAACATCATTATTAATAGGTCTGTTTTTTGTGATCGGTGGGGGGCAGGCAGCAGCCCAGAATGCAGATAGCTTAAAGGCGGCACAAAGGCACAAGCTGGATAGCCTTAATCTTATAAGAGGGTACAAACAGAGCAAGCATTACCAGGATAGTGTAGAATATGCCAGGATCAGGCGGGTGGATAGCATGAAGGCAGAGAGACAAAGAGTAAATGATTCGCTCACCGCGGCACGTAAAAGAGTGTCTGATAGTATCATTGCAGAACGTCGCCGTCATATGGATAGTGTCAGGGCTTATAATGACAGCATCCGTATGGAGCAGCAACGCCAGCTGGAGCTGGTAAAAGCAGCACAAAAAAGAGTCAGCGACAGCCTGGCCAATGTCAGAAAATACAGGGAAAGCAAACACTATAAGGATAGTATCGCCAATTCCCGAAAGGCCGCAAAAGACAGTATGTCTGCAGCACGAAAACACCTGCAGGACAGCTTAATGACTGCACGCACCGCTATTAAAGACAGTACTATTGCTGCAAGAAAAGCTTATAATGACAGCCTGAAAACCTCTTTAGAGACCCTCAGGGCGGAACGGATGCGGGAACTGGACAGCCTGGCTGATGTACGAAAAGTAAGATCGGATAGCCTGTCTAAAATAAGGGAAGAACGGGCCGCCTTACGCAAGACCAAACAGGAAGAACGTGAGAAAGAACGAGCCGAGAAAAAAAGTCTTTCCCTGGAGTTAAAAATTAAAAAGAAACAGGAATCCTACTCTAATGAAGATCTTCGTAAGAAAAAGTGGACCCTGCTCAGAAAGGTAACACAGAATACCTTTACCCGGTATAATTATTACTTTAATGCAGATCGGAAGATGGATGAGGCCATTGAAAATATGGTCCGGTCCCACAATGATAATTATGACAGCCTGATCGCCCTGTTTCCTTTTGACCCGGACCGGGACTCTGCCAAACTGAGCAATGACATGGATACCATTATCAGGAAGTCCTCCTTAGGTATACAGATACATGACCCCCGTGCCAAATGGCAGGATGACCTTTACCTCCTGGTAGGACAGGCCTATTATTATAAAGGAGATTATGCCAATGCAGGGTCCGCATTCAAACACATCATCACCCAGGCCGAAGCAGACAAAAAGGAACGGGATAAAAAAGCAGGCAAGACCTCCAAGCAGGATAAAAACAAACCTGTTAGTTATAGTGAAGAAGAAAAGTCAGGCCTGGCGGGAGCCATCGCGCACAAAAGCGCTAAAAACGAGGCCATGTTATGGTTATCCCGTACACTTACCCAGGCTAAAAATGAAGGCCAGGCACAGACACTGCTGGATATGCTCCGCAATGATGTGGCCTTCCCCGACCGTCTAACAGGCCGTTTAGCCCTGGAGCAATCTTTTATAGATCTTTACCGGAATGATGATATCCGGGCCACTCAGTCTCTGGGCATCGTATCTACGGACAACAAACTTCCCAAATGGCTGCGGCAACGCGCTAATTACCTCAATGGGCAGCTATTACAGCAACAAGGTAATTATGAAGCTTCCAGCCAGCACTTCGAAAAGGTGGTAGCGCTTAATCCTAACCTGGATATGGACTTTTATGCCCGTAAGAACATTGCCGTCAATAGTATTAATCAGGGCTCCGGCACTGTAGATGCCGCAGAAATGCTATTGGCCATGTCCAAAGATGGCAAATACCGGCCTTACTATGACCAGGTGTATTATGCTCTTGGGAAAGTAGCTTATAATCAAGCAAATAGTGATAAGGCAATAGATTATTACAAACAAAGTATTGCCCTGAGTCAAAACAACAGGAAACAAAAAGGACTTTCATTCGTCGCTTTAGGAGAGGAATATTATAAGCGCAGCCAATACAACCTGGCCAAAAGCGCTTATGATAGCGCCACCCTGTTTCTTACCGCAGCAGACGGTATAGCCTATACGGAATCCTATCAGCGATCACAATCCCTGGATCATATTGCCGCTCCGGGCAATGAAGTCCGGCAGCAGGACAGCCTGTTGTTACTGGCTTCTTTATCAGAGCGCGAACAAAGGGCCATTATTAAAAAGTATATCCGCGACCTGGAAAGACAACTGGCGGACAGTGCTTACCAGGCCCAGCATGGCCAGGGCAGTAATACCTCCGGAGACCTGAAGAATAATAATGCGCAAACCTGGTACTTTGCCAATCCGACCTTAATGAAGAAAGGTGAAAATGATTTCAAACACAAATGGGGCAACCGCAGCTTGAAAGATAACTGGCGACGCAGCATGACTTCCGGAGATACCTTCGATCAGGACCAAGAAGAAAGTGGCACTGAGGAAACAATAACCAGTAACCTGCCCAATGAGGATTCTCTGCTGGCTGCTATTCCACGTACGCCCCAGGAGCTTGATAACGTAAAGCAGCAGCTCAGTGAGGGCCTGTTCCTGTTAGGTAAGGGATATTATACACACCTGGAAGATTATGAAGCTGCAGGCAGAACATTTGACACGTTAGATAAAAGATTCCCTGAGCATCCCCACGGAGCTGAAGTACTATACACCCGCTACCTGATGGCCATGCGGCAGAATCAGCCTGCTGCGGCCCAACAGTACCTTGCCTTATTACAAAGCAGGTACGGCGATTCAGAGTGGGCAAAACTATTGGAGGGAGCAACCGCCCAACAGGCAGAAAACAAGGAGCTGTACGCTTCCGCAAGTTCCTCATCAGGTTCAGAGGTGTCCCGGCATTATGACGAGACCTATGAACTGCTGGCACAACGCCAGTATAGTGATGTGTTACGGAGGGTAGCAGAGGCAGATGAATTGTACAAGCAGCAGGGAGACTTCAAAAAGCGCTATGCTCTAATTAAAGCCGTAGCTATAGCCGGAGTCGGCAATTATCCTGAAGCAGATACCCTGTTAACTCAATTTAATGCCCAATATGCAGGTGATTCACTTACTGACTGGGCTAATACAGTATTAGAGTACATACGGAAGCAAAAGGTGACGTTGGTGCCCCCGGCTTTCGATACGCTGCCTGCAGACTCTCTTGACCAGGCCTATCAATACACCCCGACTGCACTCCATTATGTTGTGTTCGCTGCAGTACAGGATGCCAGGCTCGCCGGGTTCAAATCGGGACTGTCGGACTTCAATCTCATGAAGGAAGGCTACAATGAGCTTTCTGTCACTATGACCACCCTGGAAGTGAGCCGCAGCCTGGTGATCTGTAAAGAATTTCCCAATGCAGCAGCTGCGAAAAAATACATGAATGAGATCAGAGCGCTGAAACAACTATTCCGGGAGTACAGCAACAGCTCAGAATATGACTTGCTGTTGATCTCTGCAGGCAATTATCCAAAGTTGTTGTTTCAAAAGGATTATACAGTTTACAAAACCTTTTATAATAAAAACTATAAGTAGCAAGTCCTCGATATCCTTCAGTTCTTTTACCTCAGTTTTATCCGGGGATCCAGGTAAGTGTACAGCAGGTCTGTCAGCATATTGACGATTACAAATATAGCAGAAGTAACCAGGATAGCCCCCATAACGACAGGAAAATCAAACTTATCCAACGACTCTACTGTGAGCTTGCCAATTCCCTTCCAGCTGAAAATAAACTCAACAAAGAAAGAACCAGCCAAAAGTTCTGCCAACCAGCCGGATATAGCTGTCACTACGGGGTTCAAGGCATTGGGTAAAGCATGCCGCCAGATCACCTGGTATTTTTTCAACCCTTTTGCATAGGCGGTACGTATATAGTCCTGGGACAGGATATCCAATAAGGCGCTACGGGTAAGTTGTGCAATAATGGCCAAAGGGCGTATCCCCAGGGTCAAAGCTGGCAAAATAAGGTTGCTGACATTTAAATACCGTCCGCCAAAAGCATCATACTCCCACAGGCTGCCCACCATACTGAACCCGGTAAAGGAGTGCAGCAGGTAGCCGAAAACATAAGCGATCAGCAGACCTGCAAAAAAAGAAGGCATTGAAATACCCATCACACTCGTGAAGATCGCTGTGGTATCCCAGATCGTATTTTTCTTCAATGCCGCCAGCACGCCAAGCGCAATACCCAGAACAGTAGCAAAAAGCATAGCAGCAACAGCAAGAATCATGGTACCGGGAAGGGCATCCGCCAAAACATCCCATACCAGCCTTTTGGTCTGGTAAGAACGGCCGAGATAAGGTTTTTTCAGTGCCAATTCTTTATTTGCCCCGATAGAGAGTAATGATACCGGATTATATTTAATCCGGCTTTCCTTATCCTTACCCACAAGGGATAAAGGAGAAATATCGTTAAGGTATAAAAAATACCGGATCGTCACCGGTTGATCCAGGTTCAACTCTTTACGGACATTTTCAATGGAGGCCAGATCACTTCTTTGACCCATGGTCAGCTTGGCCGGATCATCAGGCAATACATTAAACAGCACAAATACCAACGTAATAACACCCCAGAGCACGGAAGTGCCATACAGTAATTTCCTGAAGAGGTATTTTAAGTTCAATGTATCTGTTTTTTAAAAGCTTCCGGGATAGCCCCGACGTTTACCGGCCGTAAATTAAATAAATAATCCGGAGCAGCCGCAACTTTCAGTCAAACGACCAGTCCTGAAACAATTCTGAAACCGGCAACCTTTGTCATGGAGGCACATTTTTATGTTTACGCTGCCGCTCAGGGATGAGATCAAAAAAGATTTTTCCGGGCCGGCACCTCGCCTGCTCTCTTTTTCCTTAATTTTGGGTATAAGTACAGCCCCATAAACAATACTTACCTTTATTAATTTTTAACCATTACTATGAAAAAATACGGACTCCATGGAAAATTAATTGCTGCAGAAGGCCATGGCAGCGAACTGGCTGCTATCCTGCTTGACGCTGCCACTTTATTGGGATCCGTCAAAGGCTGCCGCTTATATGTTATAAGCCAGGATAAGGAACAGAAAGATGTTATTTGGGTAACAGAGATCTGGGATAGCCAGGAAGATCATGCGAATTCCTTAAATACCAAGGGGGTAAAAGATCTGATTGCAAAAGCCATACCCCTGCTTGGAGACCAGCCC
>CAZFKK010000025.1:0-11692 GCA_964519735.1 uncultured Taibaiella sp. | reverse complement strand
GAGATCCTAGGGGGCATGGGTATCTGATATCTTTTTCAGGTAGGGAAGGCCACATAGCTGGTTGCCTAAACCCTTGTTCAGAATTATCAGGGAACAATAGTGGTAAACAAGTAGGTCGCAAAAATAACTAACAATACTATTCCCTGTAAGATATTGGTTTTGCCTGCATTAAAAGAAATCGAAATAGTAAATAAGGAAAGGAGTAACAATAAAGTGGACTTCCCGTCTATCCCCAGGGTCACCGTAAGTCCTGTGAAGTGAGCGACTATAGCTACAGCAGGGATAGTAAGGCCGATACTGGCCAGTGCAGATCCTAATGCAAGGTTGAGGCTGGTTTGCAGCCTGTTTTTCCGGGCTGCCCTGAGCGCTGCCATTCCTTCAGGCAGCAGGATAACCAGGGCGATAATGATACCCACCAGGGTCTTGGGTGCTCCCAGGTCAAATACAATAGATTCAATAGTAGGCGAAAGCTTCTTGGACAGCAGGATTACGGCAGTCAAAGCCACTAATAAGAGTAATAAGCTGGTCACCATCGTCAGGTTGGAAGGGGGTGCAGCATGTACATCTTCCTCTTCTGCCGAAGCATCTTCCGGCAGGAAATAGTCCCTGTGCCGGACCGCCTGTACTGAAATAAAACCTACGTACAATACGAGAGAGATACCTGCTATAAACATTAACTGGCTATTGGCATATACCGGTCCGGCCATGCTGGTCGTATAATTAGGCAACACCAATGCCAGGATAGCAATAGCACTAAGCGTGATCAGGGAAGCGCTCACTCCTTGCTTCACAAACAATTGCTCTTTAAACCTGAATCCACCCATAAGCAGGCAAAGCCCGATGATTCCGGTAAGAATAATCATAATGGCAGCAAACACGGTATCCCTGGCCAAAGTAGAGGAGGCCCCGCTACTGTCAGACAACATAATAGACACGATTAAAGAAACTTCAATTACGGTTATGGCCAGCGCAAGGATAAGGGTACCAAAGGGTTCGCCCACTTTATGGGCCACTACCTCAGCATGATGTACTGCAGACAACACCACACTGATAAGGAATATACCCAAGATGCCGGAAAGCAAACTGCTTTCCGGCAAAGTGCCGACAATCATTAATAAAACCAGGGACAAAACCGGGAAGATGACGCTCCAGAAAGGCAGGGCTATTCTGAGTTTTTTGTAAAGAAAATTAGAATAGGACATAGCTAAAATTTAAAATGCACAGGGCAATGGAACCTCCTGAGCCAGGACATCAGGAATGAAGAATGGAAAAGGAGTGTAAATTATTTATAAATCAGCTAAATACCTATAATTTTAATGAAAAAAGTCAAAAAATAAAGATCAGGAAACCTTATCCCCAAAGGATAAGCCCCTTTTTTAACTTTGCCGGCACTCTCCAAATTCATGAACCTATTCTTTTTCGGAACCCTTTGATTCCACCAGCAATCTCTTCTCTTTCCAGGCTAATATTTTTGAAGCAACTGTCATTGAAAATATACAATACAACGGGAAGTCTTACCTTTGCCAGCAATTTAAACAGGTTAATTTTTAATTTCACTATGCGTACCAAAATTAAAGACATACTTAAGAGAGAAGATACAGGATATGATGTCCTCGTCAAAGGATGGGTAAGGTCTTTCCGGAACAACCAGTTCATCGCGCTTAACGATGGTTCGGTACTGGAAAATCTGCAGATTGTTATTGACCTGGCAACTACCGACGAGTCCGTAGTTCGTAATATTACAACCGGAGCCGCCCTGAGTATTTCAGGCCATGTTGTGCTTTCCCAGGGCAAAGGCCAGAGATTGGAGGTCAAAGCCAGCCAGGTAGAAGTGTTGGGTACCTGCAATCCTGAACAATTTCCGCTCCAGCTTAAAAACAAACCTTCACTGGAATACCTGCGGGAAATTGCGCACCTGCGTTTCCGCACTAATACATTTAGCGCGGTATTTCGCGTCCGTAATACGATAGCATTTGCCATTCATCGGTTTTTTAATGAAAAGGGATTTATTTACCTGCATACCCCTGTCATAACCGCTTCTGATGCTGAAGGAGCCGGCGAGATGTTCCGGGTCACCACCCTGCCTTTCGACAACCCGCCGCGTACGGATACCGGCCATATAGATTTTAAGGAAGATTTCTTTGGCAAGAGCACTAACCTGACGGTAAGCGGCCAACTCGAAGCGGAACTGGCAGCTATGGCCCTGGGAGAAGTCTATACTTTTGGCCCGACTTTCCGTGCAGAAAATTCCAATACCGCCCGTCACCTGGCCGAATTCTGGATGGTAGAGCCGGAAGTCGCTTTTAATGACCTGAAAGATAATGCTGATCTGGCTGAGGAGTTTATTCAATACATCATCCGCTATGCGTTAGACCATAGCCTGGATGATCTGCGTTTCCTGGCGCAACGTCTGGAAGAAGAAGAAAAGCAAAAACCCCAGGCAGAAAGAAGTGAGATGGGCCTGATCGAAAAACTGGAATTTGTATTGGCCAACCGTTTTGAGCGTATTACCTATACGGAAGCTATTGACATCCTGCTACAATCAAAGCCCTATAAGAAGAAGCAATTTAAATACGAGATCCGGTGGGGCACAGACCTGCAGAGTGAACATGAGCGCTATCTTGTAGAGAAACATTTCAAAAAACCGGTAATTGTTACGGATTACCCGAAAGACATCAAATCGTTTTATATGCGACTTAACGATGATGGAAAAACGGTCGCCGCTATGGATATCCTGGCTCCGGGTATCGGCGAGATCGTAGGTGGCTCTCAAAGAGAAGAGCGCCTGGATCTGTTGCAGCAACGCATGACAGAGATGCATATACCTCAGGAAGAAATGTACTGGTACCTGGATAGCCGTCGATTTGGTGGTGCACCACATGCAGGTTTCGGGCTGGGCTTTGAACGCATGGTACTCTTTGTAACCGGTATGGGCAATATCAGGGATGTGATCCCTTTCCCACGGACACCTAAGAATGCCGATTTCTAGGTTACTTTAACCTGGCCAATACCTTAATGACAGGAGCATAATTTTCAAAAGATTACCTTAGTAACAATGTCAAAATAAGTCACGCGAATTTTGGCCTTGTTACTTATCCGGATATTACTTCGCAGGATAGTTATTCCTTCAGCACACTTCCCTTCAGCACCTGAAAAACAGGGTAAATAACCATTGTCCAATGGTTATTTACCCATACGCCAGGAAGCAGTTAAGCCGGCAAAAGTAGGTCGGTAGCCTGCTATCACCAACTGATTGGCGCCTCCCATACCATAATAATAAATGGTGACGGGGGCACGATACATATCCAAAGCCATCTGCCATATACTTAACTGGAGCGAAAGCCGTTCCTGTAAAAAATATTCAGGCAGCGCAATACCTAATGAGATATAAGGCAATGCTTTTCTCCTGTTGTGCACTACCGCTTGGTGTGCCTGCTCCAGGTCTACCTGAACACTGCCTGTTGCCTGTGTATTCGAGGTCTCAAATAATCCCAGTCCCAGGCTATATTGCAACCCGAAGCCAAGACTGATATAGATCTTATCCCATTTCGTAGGTAATAAAGCCTCGGGATTGATATGCAGCAGGAAGTGTTCTGTCCCGAAATGCCCACCCGGAGCTAAGCGGTAACGGGCCATATCATGCATCAATCCTGCTTTCAACAGCAAAGCTGCCGACCCCTCTTCGGTACCTTTAAATAATAAATAACCGGACAACGTCAATTGACTATACCCGTGATAATAAGTCTGATCGGGCAAGAGAGGGGCTTTTACCCCCGTTCCTGCCGCCATCCCTAAAGTTAACTGCCGGACATCGAAGGCTACAGCTACAACGGACAACAGAACGAAAGCAACACTGACAAATGAGTAACGTGTATAACAGGCTCGCATAACAAGGATCTGGAAAGGTTAAAATTAGTATTTCATCTGCTAAATAAAGAAAATAAATTACCTGCATCCTTCATTCCACTATCTTTGTTCCCATGCCTTACTTCAATGATAACGGAAATATAATCAGAGAGGATACAAGCATACAAGCTGCGCTCATCAAAAAAAGACGATCGGGCGATGGCCTCATAGAAACCATGCTGGTCCATAATGGAAGCATACCACTCTGGCCCTGGCACCTAAGGCGCCTGCACCGCAGCATGAAGTGCTGGCAATGGGATAGCCGTTTACTTCCGGGGCACTTCCTGATGCAGCATATTCACGATACGATCAGAGCCAATAAAGGAAACGGCAGCCTTAAATTAAGGATAGAGGTATTTAAGACGAAAGAGCACGCTTCCCCTCAGTTCCTGATAGAATGTTCTCCCCTGGCACACCCCCCTTTTTCATGGCCGGAGAAAGGACTCCACATAGGCATTGCCCGGAAAGTGGTCAAGGATCCAGGTGTCCATGCTTCAATCAAAAGTACGGCCAGGCTGCCTTATCTCGAGGCGGCTGAAGAAGCCGTAACCCTGTTCTGGGATGAGGTCTTACTGAAGAATACAGCCGGCCATATTGTAGAAGGTACGATAACTAATATTTTTTGCCTGAAAGGGGATAAATTAAAGACACCGGCGCTGACAGAAGGTTGTGTCGCCGGTGTCTTTCGTGAAGTCATTTTAACAAAAGGCAACACCCTGGGAATATCCATAGAAGAGGGACAGTTATCCCCGGAGTATTTAGCCGGGGCGGATGAGGTATTCCTCTGTAATGCGGTACGGGGTATCCAGCCCGTAAGTCAGTTGGCAGACAGACAATATCCCCATATCCTGACACAACGCTACCGGAACAGGCTGATGCAGCACCTGGGTTTATAAATCCAGGTTTATTTTTTCGGCTTTTCCCCGGTCCGTTCTTTAAGCTTAGGCAATCGTCCGGCATCTTTAAGCGCCTGGTGCAACAACCATTCCAATTGACCATTGACACTACGGAAATCATCTGCAGCCCATTTAGACAGGGCTGCAAACATTTCCTCATCTACTCTTAAAACAAAACTCTTCTTTTCCACGATACGCTATTAACACTATTGGTAAATACTTCCTGCGTTAATTACAGGTTGTGCATTTTTATCCCCGCAGAGCACTAACATCAGGTTACTGACCATTTGCGCCTTACGTTCTTCATCCAGTACAACAATGGATTTTTTTGATAATTGTTCCAGGGCCATTTCCACCATACCTACAGCGCCCTCCACGATTTTAGACCTGGCAGCCACCACAGCCGTAGCCTGTTGCCGTTGCAGCATGGCGCCCGCTATCTCTTCAGCATAAGCCAGATGCGCAATGCGGGCCTCTATAACGTGGATCCCCGCTATTTGCAGCCGTTCTGAAATCTCTTTTTCCAGGAAATCACTGATTTCATCCGTACTGGAGCGCAATGTAATTTCCGCCTGTTCATCCTCAAAATGGTCATAATTAAAGTTGCCTGCCAGCTTCCTGATGGCCGCCTCGCTTTGTGTGATCACAAAAGAAGTATAATTGTCCACATCAAAGGCAGCTTTATAGGTATCCTCTACCCGCCAAACGACAACAGCACCGATGATAATCGGGTTACCCTGTTTATCATTTACCTTAATCGCTTTGGTATCCAAGTTATTAGCCCGCAGAGATATTTTCCTTTTGGTATAGAAAGGGTTAACCATACTAAAACCACTATCCTTTACGGTACCGATATACTTTCCGAAAAGGATCAACACGCGGCTGCTGTTCGGCTCTACAGCCATAAAGCCTGCCATGATCACAAACGAAACCAGGATAGCCAGTACCCCTGACCCTATGCCCACCGGACCGGGTATTATGGCAAAAGCGACAACAGAATAAGCAATAAGGGCTAAAGCAACGACAAGCATTAGCCAACCGGAGGCCGGGCGAATAATTTTTTCCATGTTTGTATGATTTTATTGTGATACTAATTTGATATCAAAATTAATTAAAAAAATACTACCGGACAAATTTTTTGTACCGTCCCTACGATTATTTTCGACAGGTTATAGCAAACATACTTCTGCCGGGTAATTTTGACGCTTCCCTCCGAATCCTTTACATTTGAAGCCGCAAACCATATCCTCTTTTATGAACCACCTGCTTTTATTGCATGGCGCCCTGGGTCACCCTACTCAATTTAGCGCTTACCTGCCCTACCTCTCCCGGCATTTTCAAGTGCATACCCTTTGTTTTGAGGGACATGGCAACAGCCCTATTCCTGAAGAAGGCCTGAGTGTGGAACGGTATATCCGGCAATTGCATGAGTATTGCGAAGAACAGCAACTGGAACAGGTGCACATTTTAGGCTATAGCATGGGCGGCTATGTAGCTTTATGTTATGCCCTGGAACAACCCCAACGGGTTCGCTCGCTGCTTACCCTGGCTACAAAACTGGACTGGAGCGAAACAGGGGCATCCCGGGAAAGCCGGCTTCTGGACCCGGCTATTATTACTGAGAAGGTGCCCCGCTACGCCGCTCAGCTGGCTGACCTGCATGGCACAGAGCAATGGAAAGCCCTGCTTCCGGCTATAGGCAACATGATGATATCGCTGGGGCGCAAGCCTCTATTAGGAGCAGACCAATATACTTCAATACAAGCGCGGGTACAGCTAATGGTCGGCGACCAGGATAAAATGGTGGGCATTTCCGAAACAGTAACTGCTGCGCAACATATTCCCGGAGCACGTATAGCCGTGTTACCTCAGACGAGTCACCCTTTGGAGAAAGTCCGCCTATCGTTATTGCAAGACCTGATGAGCGACTTCTGGGAGCTAAACGGTTTTACCCTTCGGTCTGTAGAAAAAGAATAACAGGAGCCCACATAAGGCAATACCGGCGGCTATAATTTCTGCTTGTGTAGGATGGATAAAGCCCCAGTCATACTTGTAATTCACCCTTACTTTTTCAACAAAGAAACGTTCCAGCCCATTAAGAATAAGATACAGTCCAAATAACTGAAGCGGCCTGTTAAACCGCTTGCGCACAGACCATAGAATAAGAAACAGGAAAGCACAAACTATAGCTTCATACATAGAGGTAGGAAATACCCCCGCCGGCAACACATGATTATAGTCCCCTGTATGACCTGCTACCGGAATTCCCTCGTTATTGACGTTAAATTTAAAATTCTGAGCATACACCCAATCCGGAAGCCAGCCGGGAGCCGGGGCATAAATATGAGGAATAACCTGGTTCTCATTGCGGTCTATAAACAATTGAGGCTGTGAACGTACCAGGGAATCATAGGCTTGCTGACTGCCCCTTACAAGGGTACCATCTGCCTGTGTGGTATAAGCACTGTTAAATACGCCCCAATCCCCATCACCGGAGAACTGACAGCCCAAACGGCCGATCCCATAAGCCAGAATCAACGCCGGTGCAGCTGCATCGCATAAATGCGCAAATGAAAATTTCTTTTTACGGGCATATATATATAGGGCCACCGTAGCCAGGATCAGACCACCATAGAAGGTGAGGCCGGATGGAGACAGCAGATTGCCTACTGGGTCCTTGACGAAATCATCCCAGGTTTCAAAAGCATTGAAAAGTTTAGCCCCGGCAAATCCGCCCAATGCCGCTATAAATATGATATCAGCTACCCTATGATAGGGATACACCGCCACCTTTGTCTCCTTAGGCTGTGGCAACATCGCTTTCTTTTTACTCTTGTACCGCGAATAGACCGCGAATCCTGCTAATACCAGGCCTGCAAGCAGGTTACCTTGGGTAGACAGCAGGAAATCCATCGGGTTCTGTGCAGCAGCTGAAGCATTTAACAACAAACCCACCAATTTAAACCCAATTATAAAACCCAATATCCCCACCCCTATTAATTCGGAGCTGCTGGCTGCCTTTCCACTTACTTCGGTAACGATCTCCGGTTGAAATAAGCCTTCGTCACTTTTACGCTTCAGCTCCCGGGACAATATCCAGGCGCCCACCAGGAACCCCATAGCTACAAAAAAGCCAAATGTCTTTACAAGACTTAAAGCTGGAATATCCAGACCGAGCAACTGCTGAAAGAGGTAATGAAAATCAGGGAACATGTAATGGGCTTTAAATAAGGGAGGAACAATAAGAAAGGATGATAAACCGTATGCTGATAATAACTATAAAGCTACAGCCTGAGGAATTCCCCAGGCTGTAGCTCCCTATTTAACTCTTCATATTAATATATTGCAGGGGCATATCCAGGTTGGCCTGGTTGCATAACTGGATGACCTCCTGTAAGTCATCGATTTTCTTGCCCGTCACCCGAACGATATCGTCCATAATAGCTACCTGTACCTTAAGTCCACTATCTTTGATCAGTTTCACTACTTTTTTAGCGGCATCTTTATCCAGGCCATTGCGGATCGTAATTTCTTTACGGACATACTTGCCGGATGGATAATGGGGCTTACTCCTGTCGTAGCACCTGGCATCCAGGCCTTGCTTCAGGGATTTGGAAATAAGCACATCTTCTACCTGCTCCAGCTTCATATCACTTTCTACTTCCAGCTTCAGTACCATGGCTTTTTTATCCAGGTCTATTTCTACATGTGAACCTTTGAAGTCGTAACGGTTAGTGATTTCCTTTTTAACCACATTAATGGCATTGTCCAGCGTTTGCACATCTACTTTACTGGAGATATCAAATGAAGGCATGAGTATTTAGGTTTAGTTAAGCTACAAAGATAAAAAACAGAGCCGACACCTTTATACAGTTGCCGGCCCTGGTATAAAAAAATTGCGTTTGCCTGCCCTGCTATTTAAGGCCAAAAGCCTTTTTCACTTTGGCTACGTGGTCCAGTTTTTCCCAGGTAAACAGTTCTACTTTAATTTTCTTCTCTTTACCATCGGGCGTCATAAATGTTTTGGTCACTTCTTCATTCTGACGGCCCATATGGCCATATGCCGCTGTTTCACTGTAAATCGGGCTGCGTAGTTTAAGCCGTTTCTCAATAAAGTAAGGACGCATATCGAACAAGTTTTCCACTATCTTCCCTATCTCACCATCCGTCATACTTACGTTAGCGGTACCGTAGGTGTTCACATTGATAGAAGTAGGTTGTGCTACTCCGATAGCATAAGACACCTGAACCAGCACTTCAGAGCATAAGCCTGCAGCTACCAGGTTCTTGGCTATATGACGTGTAGCATAAGCAGCAGAACGATCTACTTTAGAAGGATCTTTGCCGGAGAAAGCGCCACCGCCATGAGCACCCTTACCGCCATAAGTATCGACAATGATCTTACGCCCGGTCAGACCGGTATCTCCGTGAGGGCCACCGATCACAAATTTACCGGTTGGATTAATATGATATTTGATCTTATTATTAAAGAGGGATTGGTACTGAGGATATTTAGCCACAATCCTTGGAATCAATATATTGACTATGTCTTTTTTGATTTTAACCAGCATTTTGGCTTCAGTATCAAAATCGTCATGCTGCGTGGAAACCACGATGGCGTCAATACGCACAGGCTGATTCTGATCATTGTATTCCAGCGTAACCTGCGACTTCGCATCCGGGCGGAGGTATTTGATCTCTTTATTCTCCCTGCGCAGTGCTGCCAACTCCTGTAATATTTTGTGAGAAATGTCTAATGCCAGAGGCATATAGTTATCCGTCTCATTGGTCGCATAACCGAACATCATTCCCTGGTCACCGGCTCCCTGCTCTTCTTTCTTTTTACGGTCCACGCCTTGGTTAATGTCTGCAGACTGCTCATGAATAGCAGAAAACACACCGCAGGAATTGGCTTCAAACATATATTCACTACGGGTATATCCTATCTTCTTAATAACATCACGGGCTATGGTTTGTACATCCAGGTAAGCCTTGGATTTGACCTCGCCTGCCAGCACCACCTGCCCTGTAGTTACCAGCGTTTCGCAGGCTACCTTGGAATTGGGGTCAAAAGCTAAAAAATTATCTATTAAAGCATCAGATATCTGATCGGCTATTTTATCGGGATGTCCTTCTGATACGGACTCGGAAGTAAATAAATACGGCATTTTTTAGATATAAGTTAAAAAAAAATCATTCAAAGGTAATCATTGGGAAACATTTTTTTGCATTCCCGGTGACACAATTCTTATTCGATACTGCCCGGAACAGCTAAAGTATCCGTTGCGCCCCGCTCCATTTCCATATCTACGGCCTCCTGCTCTTCTTCAATATACATCTCTTCACCACCGATAATATCCAGGGAGGATATATCTACCTTCCATCTTTCCCTGCCTTCAATATCCTTCTGCATCAGCAACCTGATTTTGTTAAAGGGCAGAAATTTGGGTTCAGAGGTATAGGTAACGATCATAGTCGAATCCGACTCTTTTTTTGTATCGGTAATTTTAATCTTCAGATCTCCCGCCAGCTTGTCCCTTTGTTCTTCCGGGATGTCCTTGGTAAAGGAGGCCATGATATCAATCATCTCCCAGGTGGGTTTGGTGGACAATTCTTTGGCGGTAGCATAGTCCATTTTGCTAAAGCTGGTCAGGAATTTTTCCGTTACAGCCTGAGGAGAATTACTGTTTTTGCAGGCAGCTAAACCTGCCATGTAACACAATATCATGATAAAACCTAATCGTTGTTTATTCATTGTATTATTATTTTTCAAAAGAGAGGCAAAGCTACTGCATATAGACTATTTTACAAACCGGTTTTACGCCCTTTTTCAAAAAGAGGTTATCGACCGAAACAAAGCTAAAATTGGCCATGTGCGTCGTGTTCAGGTATTTTTCATTTCCTGTGGTCTCTATCAACGCTTTATATATAAACTCCGTACAGTACAAGGCATTGTCTGTTGCCAGGTCAAAATAAGGATCAAAACTCCGGCGCTCTTTATAATAGCGTACCACTACATCATGAAATTGTTCCAGTTGCTTCCTGGTCAGTTGATAACGGTACACCCCATAACCTGAATTATCATAAGGACCGATAAAACTATTCAGCGAATCCCGCTTTAAAGCGGCATTTGGATCTTCTGAAGTCCCGATACAGTTGTATACAAAAGGATAACCATTCTCAATAAAGACGATACCGGCATGAGAATAGGTTTTATCCCGGGTATTAACCCGTTTGAAAAGATTACTGATGGCGTCTGTACCGGAACGCAATACCAGATCTCCATCTTTCACAATTTTAAGGCAGGAGTCTGCATGAATTTTGTTCCAGGGATGAGCTGCCCTTACCTGGCCCGGTGTTTGCACAAGCATTGCCCCTTCAGGTTTGCACCAATGCCCTATCCCCCGGCGGTTATACACAAGTGCAAAAACGACCAGCATTACGATCAGCAAGGCACTATATAGCTTCTTGTTTGTATTTTTCTCAGCAGAACTCATCAAGTTCCGGCAAATATAGCTGATTTTCAATTTCAGCGCCCTATACACCCCGTATTCTTCATTTACACTTATTAACAAACAAAAAGAGGACAATCATGAAATAAAATATAGATATTTGTCTGGCAAATGAAAAAAGGAGTAGCCATATTGGTCTGGATCAGTTATACACTTTGTGTATTCGGCGTGGTTGTTTCCTTTCATTATTGTGGCAATAAGCTAAATACAATCTCCCTGGCCACTACCCTTCATGAGCAAAAATGCTGTTGTGGGAATAAAGAAATGCCTCCTGATTGCTGCAAAGACGAAACCACAGTTTTTGAAAAATCCGATGAACTTTTTTCCGCGACAATCACCCTGGGACATGGGCAAGGCACTAATGATGGCTTTGCCATT
>CAZFKK010000024.1:16098-18664 GCA_964519735.1 uncultured Taibaiella sp. | reverse complement strand
TGACGATTGCAGACCTGGGCAGGATGGAAGTCCGGGTAGACGTTAGCGAAACGGATATTACCAAAGTTCATATCGGTGATACCTGTATCGTGGATGTTGACGCCTACCGACATGAAAAATTCAAAGGAACGGTATCCAGGATATCGGTATCCAGCGTCCAGATGAACAATGTATCTGCGGTAACGGGAAGTGACCAGGTAACTAATTATACTGTACATATTCTTATCCTTCCCGCATCTTATGCCGCATTAAGGGCGGAATTGGGTGTAGGTAAGTTTCCATTTAAACCCGGGATGAGTGCCGGTGTGGCGATCCAGACCCGCAGGGAAACAGCAGCCTTGTCTGTTCCGATCAATGCGGTAACCAGCCGGGAATGGCCGGACTCTTTAAAAAAGAAGGGACAACCGGACCTGGATAAAGAAGAGGTGCGCCAGATAGTTTTTGTATATGATGCCGGCACACAAAAAGTAAGTTTGCGTGATGTACAGACAGGGATACAAGATAATGAATTTATCAGGATCACATCAGGGTTGAAAAAAGGAGAACGTGTCGTGGTGGCTCCTTATGGCACCGTTGCACGCTTACTACAGGATAAATCCCGTGTACAGGTAGTAACAAAGGATAAATTGTATGAAGTGAAAGAGAAAGAATAGGTAAAAAAACAGACCTCATTCCAATCAGCTAATTAGAAATGATTATAACATTATTGTCGGACTTTGGCTACCAGGATAATTTTATAGGCCTTGCAAAAGGGATACTGTTGCGTCATTTACCTCATGCCCAACTGGTAGACCTGACGCATGAAGTAGAACCCCACCATTTACTGCAATGCAGTTACCTGTTCCGGGGCGCTTACACTGCTTTCCCTGAAAAAACAGTACACCTCTCCCTTTTTGATATCCTGCACCAGGTACCGGCAACCTTGTTGTTGTGCAGGGCGAATGGACAATATATTATCAGTGCGGATAACGGGCTATTACCCCTGACCTTTCCGGAAATGGCGCATAAAGTTTATGCATTGCCTGGTGAGGCCACTTCTTATGTGGAATGGCTCCATGCTGCTGCCGGTGCTGTAGCCGGGTTACTGCTGGAGAATCCGGACCTGGATCGGCTTGTGGAAGTAAAGCCGCGGGTACGCCCCTTGCAATTGCGGGCTGCCATTAAAGATGATATCATAGAATGCCAGGTGATCTACATAGATCGTTTTGGTAATGTTGTCCTCAACCTGACGCAGGAAGAATTTGAAACAGTAAGGGCGGGGCGTAGATTCGAGATCGCGTTTATGCGTAATGAAATAATCAGCCAGATCAGTAATCATTATACAGATGTCGCCCAAGGCGAAAAGTTATGCTTATTCAACAATACCGGTTTTATGGAGATCGCTATCAACAGGGGTAAAGCTTCTACTTTGCTGGGGCTTAGCCTGCCTGCCGAACGCCAACTGGTTTATCAACAGATCAAAATACAATTTTTGTGATTATACGTATAGTAAAAATGGTATTCCGGCAGGAAGAAGTATCCCGTTTCAATGTTCTTTTTGAGGAACGAAAAGCCCTGATCCGGAATTTTGAAGGATGTACACACCTTGAGCTCTGGAGGCAAGAGGGAGATGCCCCGGTATTTTTTACCTATAGCCATTGGATAGATCATGCGGCACTTCAAAACTACCGGAACTCTGAGTTGTTTCAAGATACCTGGCGCAGGACGAAAGCCTTGTTTGCAGAACAGGCCCAGGCCTGGAGCGTTGCCCGGGAAGATGTGGTGCCCGGAAGTCAAGTATAAAACATTAAGATTATATCCGTATATCTTTTTATGGCATCATCTTGGTTCATGCCGGTAAGGTATTTCCTTTCATCAATAGCATTCAAGTGAACAACTAAATAATAATGGAAACAAGTATTTTAGAATTACACCCTGGTCTGGTATGGGGTTTTGCCATCGTAGTAATCGTGATGCTATTGCTGGATTTAGGTATCTTTAACAAAAAGAGCCATGAAGTTTCTTCAAAGGAAGCTACTGTCTGGACCATTGTATGGATTTCACTTTCCATGGTCTTTTCGGGAGTTGTGTATTATGTATTTAACCAGGATGTAGGCGGCCACGAAAGGGCAGTTGAAAAATTCACGCAATTTCAGGCAGCCTATTGGATAGAAAAAGCGCTATCGATTGATAATTTGTTCGTCTTTATTTTAGTTTTCAATTACTTTAAGGTGCCGCGGGCCTTGCACCACAAAGTGTTGTTTTGGGGCATTATCGGGGCCTTGGTCTTCAGGGCTATCTTTATTTTTGCCGGTATAGGGTTGATCAATATTACTTTCCTGCCGTTTATGGACATCTTTGGTAAAGAGGTGCAGATAAATGTTGTGTTGACTTTGTTCGGCATATTCCTTATATATGCGGGAATTAAATCCTGGGGGGGCAGTGATGATGAGGAAGAGAAAGATTTTAGTAATTCTGCAGGAGCCAGGCTGGTAAAAAGGTTGTATAAAGTAAGTGATAGTTATGATGGAGATAAGTTTTTCACGATTCAGAATGGCCCGCCGTTCGGCGGCGCTAAAGGCATTTT
>CAZFKK010000024.1:0-16088 GCA_964519735.1 uncultured Taibaiella sp. | reverse complement strand
GATCGCTACTCCTTTATTGGTAGTAGTTGCCGTCATTGAGTTTACGGACGTGCTTTTTGCTGTAGATTCCATCCCGGCCATTTTTGCCATATCCAAAGATCCCTTCATATTGTACACGTCAAATATATTTGCAATACTTGGTTTGAGATCCCTGTATTTCTTGCTTTCTAACTTTATTCATATGTTTAGTAAGCTGCCATATGGACTTTCCGTAATACTTACCTTTATCGGTATTAAGATGTTGATCTCCCCATGGGTGCATATACCTTCTCCGATATCTCTGGGTATAGTGGGGGGCGTGTTAATAGTATCTGTTCTGTTATCTTTGTTGTTTCCGGATAAGAAGGTAAAAGAAATTGAAGCCCGGTAAAGCTTGTGTTCGGGAATAATGAGGGTAATTGCTCAGTTTTCGGATAGGCGAACAAGCTCTTTTGCGGCCCAGGCGCCAAGAGCTACACCCATTCCACCCAGGCGGAATGCGCCGAAAACCCTGGTGCCATAGGCTTGTATCAACGGCTGTTTATGCGGGCCAAACGCCATGATACCTGCCCAGCGTTGGGCAATGGTGACCGGTTTGCCGGGTAGAATAAAATGACGTAGCTTATCCTCCAGGTCTGCCTGTATTTCATCCCGGAGCTCCAGCTCCGTAGTTGTTTCTCCGGGAATATCCAGTTGACGTCCTCCTCCGAACAGCACCCGCCCTTCTAACTCCCGGAAATAATAATAGCCCTTATCAAAATGGAAAATTCCCTTCCAGTTCAAGTCCGCTACAGGTTCTGTAAGCAGCACTTGTCCACGGCCAGGGTTCAGGTCAATATGAGGTAAAAGCTGCTTCGTAAAAGCATTGGTACAGATAAATAATTGGCGGCAGGAAAGAGGAATGTTTTCTTTCCTGGACGGGTCACTTAAATCAACAATTACCTGATGATCTTCTTCTTCAAACCGTGTTGCGGTGGCACCGGTTTTGATTTCCACACCACACTGGATGGCGAGGTCCATAAGCCTCCGCATCATTTTGCCGGTATGGAGCTCACCTTCGGCGGTATGCTCAAGAACGGCTTTTACCTGGTTTCTACCAAATCCAAAATCTTTTATTTTTTCATTAGCCAGGCGGAAGGCCGGAGTGCCGGTGACCGGAGCTAACAATCCATTGATACGGTCCATGGCGGCTAATGCATCCAGACTTTTACTATCCAGCAATTCATAACTGCCGTTTTGCCGGTAACTGATATGCTCATCGCCTAATCGCTGCCGCAAGAGCGCTAACCCGCTTTGCCTCCATGTAAATAATTGAACCATCTGGTCTTCCGTCATATGCTCAAGGTCATCTAACAATTCCGTGAGGCTACCCATGCAGGCAAAACCGGCATTACGGGTGCTGGCTCCATAAGGGAGGAGGCTCCGATCGAGTAACAGGACCCTGCTTCCGGGGTGTTTTTCTTTTAATTCAATGGCGGTATGTAGTCCTACGATACCGCTGCCGATGATGATAGAATCGTATTGTAGCAAGGATTGCTGCTCCCAGTAACTCAACATAGGAAAGAAAGTTGTACGTAATTAAAGAAAAGGAAAGGTACAATATATTCGGCATCCTGTTGAAGAGCCGGGGCAAAAAAAGCCTCGCTGTCCGGGAGGGCAGCGAGGCTGAAATAGGAAATATTAGAAATCAGTAATCTGATAATGTGGTCGGAAGCTCTGAAAGCGCTTGTTGCAGTTGGGCATCATTGGGGGCAATACCATGCCATTCGTGGGTGCCTTCCATGAAGGATACCCCTTTACCCATGCCGGTATGCAGCAGAATACATATGGGTTTTCCTTTACCGGAAAGAGATTGCGCCGTTTCTACTGCGGTAATCACTTTTTCCATAGTGTTGCCTTCCTGTTCCTCAATGACTTCCCAGCCAAAAGCTTCAAATTTTGTTTTCAAATCACCCAGGTTCATCACATTATGTGTGGGTCCGTCAATTTGCTGACCGTTATAATCTACGGTAGCGATCAGGTTGTCTACTTTATGGTGAGCGGCAAACATAATGGCCTCCCAATTCTGGCCTTCCTGTAACTCGCCGTCCCCATGCAGGGAATAAACAAAACGGTCGTCCTGGTTCAGTTTCTTAGCTAATGCTGCTCCGATGGCTACACTCATGCCCTGGCCCAAAGAGCCGGAGGCAATCCGTACACCCGGAAGGTGTTCATGTGTTGCGGGATGGCCCTGTAGCCTGGAATTAAGCTGCCGGAAGCTGGCGAGTTCTGCTATGTCGAAATAGCCGCTGCGTGCCAGTACACTGTAAAATACAGGAGAAATATGTCCGTTGGAAAGGAAAAAGAGGTCCTCTCCCATTCCATCCATATTAAAGGACGGATCATGTTTCATGATTTTAAAGTATAGGGCAACTAAAAAATCAGTACAGCCTAAAGAACCGCCAGGGTGGCCACTCTGCGCTTTATGTACCATGCGTACGATATCTCGGCGCACCTGTGTGGCCATATCTTTCAATTGTTGCAATTCCATCAGGATCTCTGAAAATTTTGGGCAAAAGTAAGCATTAGGAATGGAAAATCTGCAATCTGTGTGGATCAAATTACTGGTATCGCCCTGCGAGTGATGTCCGTGTCTTAGTAGTGCATAGAGAGGACCCTAAGTAGAAATGGCTGTTATGCGGGATGAACTCCAGGCATAACAGCCATTGAATTAATTATTATGGTGACCTTCCCGGTACTTTACGAATATTGCGGGAACCGATTACGTTGAAATAACCTGATGGACTCTTCCACGGTTATTCTTTTTCTTCTTTTTTCTTTTTCGGAGCGGCTTTTTTTACCGGCTTTTCACCGTCAACTTCAGTGGCAGCTTTCTTTTTGGCAGCAGCTTTTTTCGCCGGTTTTTCTTCCGTTGCCTTATCCTCATCAATTGTCTTTTTGGCAACAGCTTTTTTAGCTTTAGGCTTAGGCTCTTCTGTAACCTCTGCAGCAACAGGTTTATCCTGATCTGCATTATTGTCCTGATTTGCAGAAACCTCATTTACAGTATCCTCCTGCTCAGCAACTGCTTCCTTAAGGTAATCAAACTGAAGGAGGTCGTTGGCTTTTAATACATCGTACCATTTCAATATTTTCCTGATATCACTGGTATATACCCTGTCTTCATCAAAATCGGGCAAGACGGTTTTGAAAAAAGCTTTAGCTGCTTTATCATCTTTTTTGCTGTTCAGCTTAGCGATTTCGCTATCATCTTCTTTTATTTTTTCTAACACTTCATGCAACCGTACATTCTCGCCGGTAGTGTAGATCTCAATACTTTCAAGTGGCGTGATATGATGAATGCGGGCCGAAACGAACTTTACACTTTTGTCATTAAGGCTGCGTACAATGGCACCATCATTTTTGGTGCTTAATAATTGAAACAAGCCACTCAGGCCGGTTACTGCTACTATTTGTCTGTATTCCATAATTAAAATAAACTGTACTACAACAGATATGTATTTTTTGAAGGGCAGCAAAAGTAAAGAAAATTTTTAATAATGAGTTGCATTCAAAATTCTTGGGAATGCCTCTGGCGGTACTGCAGCCGTATTTATGCTATAGGATCCTTTTCGTGGGGTTTAGAGGAGCTGGGCGCCGGTGTATGGAAGGCAATGATACTGAACCTGATTGAAGGTTAAAGAGCGGGGATAGTAGCCTGCCGATTGCCTGGTTTCTGATTTTCAGGAATTTAATTTTTTCTCTGTAAGGATCTACGTAACTTTGCGCCCGCTTGCTGCAAACAGGGTGTCTGGGGTACTTGGGATATACGGTAACACGGGAACAGCATGGATTCCGGGATAAAATATTTTTTTAAGAAAAAGTTTTGTGATTCCAAAATATCCATCTACCTTTGCAGTCCGAAATTTTTAAACAAGGAAGTTTTTTGATATGTCACAGCGCATCCGCATTAAGTTGAAGTCTTATGACCACAATCTGGTAGATAAATCTGCCGAGAAGATCGTAAAGACGGTACGAAACACAGGAGCAGTGGTTACAGGTCCAATACCTTTACCTACTGATAAAAAGATCTTTACCGTGTTGCGTTCGCCTCACGTAAACAAAAAAGCACGTGAGCAATTCCAATTGTGTACACACAAGCGTTTGTTAGACATTTATACCTCTTCTTCCCGTACAGTGGATGCATTGTCTAAGTTGGATCTGCCTAGCGGTGTTGAAGTAGAGATTAAGGCATAACAGTAGCCTTTCCAGGTACAACTGGAAACAGCAAAAAATTAAGCGAAAGCGCATTTGTTCTTTTAAGAAATTAGTTTAAAGCTAATCCCTAAGTGAAAATTGAATCCAGGTAATAGATTCATCTATCATTCAAGGGCGCTTGGCTCGGAAGCAGGTTAATCCTGACTTTCCATTGGCTTACAATAATCTATATAATAATAGCAAGAGGGATTGATTTGTTCTTCTGCAAAAACAAAATAGTATGAAAGGTATTATTGGCAAAAAAATCGGCATGACTTCCGTGTTCGAACCTAATGGAAAGCAGACAACCTGCACCATTATTGAGGCCGGACCTTGTGTGGTGACGCAAAAGAAAACCGTTGACACAGACGGGTACGAAGCCTTACAAATTGCTTTTGGTGAGCGTAAAGAAAAGAATACGCCCAAAGCCCTCCTCAATCACTTCGCTAAAGCTAATACAGAAGCTAAAGCCATAGTCAAAGAAATTCGCAATAGTTCCATAGATAAACAAGTTGGTGAAAGTATTACTGTTGACATTTTCGCTGAAGGTGAAAAAGTTAACGTAATCGGTACTTCCAAAGGTAAAGGTTTCCAGGGTGTTGTAAAACGTCATGGTTTCCATGGGGTGGGTGATTCCTCTCATGGTCAGCATGATCGTCAGCGCGCCCCCGGATCTATTGGTGGTTCCTCCTATCCTAGCCGTGTATTTAAAGGTATGCGTATGGCAGGCCGCATGGGCGGGGATCGCGTAAAGATTAAAGCCCTTAAGGTTGTTAAAATTTTTCCAGAACAAAATTATATCCTTGTGAGCGGTTCTGTTCCCGGCCACAACGGTGCTATTGTTTTAATTCAAAATAATTAATTGACTCATTAATCCTGAGTTGATTACCAAATAAATACCAAAATGCAGATCGAAGTATTAAATAGCAAAGGTGAGAAGACAGGCCGCAGCGTAGAGCTTCCGGAGGATATTTTTAATATCGAACCTAATGATCACGTTATTTACCTTTCCGTAAAGCAATATCTGGCTGCACAACGTCTGGGTACTCATAAGACAAAGACGCGTGCTGAAGTTAAAGGTTCCAGCCGTAAGCTGCACCGCCAGAAAGGTACCGGCGGATCCCGTAAAGGTAATATCCGTAATCCATTATATAAAGGTGGTGGTGCCATAAACGGACCTCTTCCACATCGTTACGATTTCAAATTGAACCGTAAAGTAAAAGACCTGGCTAAAATGTCGGCTTTGACTTACAAAGCAAAAGAGAACGCGATCGTTGTCGTAGAAGATATTAAAATCGAAAAAGCCAACACAAAAGAGTTTATTGGAATCCTGAACGGTCTGAAGGTAAATGATAAAAAAGTATTGCTGATCAATGCAGATTATGATAAGAATCTGTACCTGAGCAGCCGTAACGTACCTAGGATCAAAAGTAGTGTTTTGAGCGATATTAATACTTATGATATTGTGCACGCACATACTTTAGTACTTACAGAAAGCGCTGCAAAAGTATTTACGGATGAAGTTGTTGAAGTTGCTGGTTAAGCTTGTGCCTGCCAATAGCAATTATAAAAATAAACATTAAAGTAGCATTAGCACAATTGCTAATCATCAAATTTATAAACAATGAGAATTTCAGAAGTATTGGTTCGCCCCAGGGTTACTGAAAAAGTAAACGGCCAGATGGAAAAGCAAAACCGTTACACTTTTGTAGTGGACAAGCGCTCCAACAAATTGGAAATTAAAAATGCGGTTGAGGAATTTTACAACGTAAAGGTGGCTCAGGTCAACACCGTTGTGGTTCCGGCAAAAAGCAAAAGCCGCTTTACCAAGGCAGGATTTATCTCTGGTCGTAAACCTTCTTATAAGAAGGCCATTGTTACCCTGGCAGATGGTGAAAACATTGACTTGTTCGCATTTTAATAAGTAAGCCCGGTTACCAGTTGTACAAACTGTCTTCTGAGGTTATTGAAAAGAATAATAAACATAAAAATTCAATTAGCGCATTTTCAGATCAGCTAATGAGCAAATTTTAAGAAATGGCTTTACGTAAATACAAACCTACTACACCCGGTACTCGTTGGAGAGTAGGTAACGCTTTCGCAGAAATCACTACAGATAAACCTGAAAAAAGCTTACTGGAATCTCAAAAGAGTACAGCAGGCCGCAACAGCCAGGGACGTCAGGTAATGCGTTACATAGGCGGTGGTCATAAGCAACAATACCGTATTATTGATTTTAAACGTAACAAGAAGGATATTCCTGCTACTGTTAAAACGATCGAATATGATCCGAATCGTACGGCATTTATTGCATTGCTTGCCTATGCTGATGGAGAAAAACGTTACATTATTGCCCCACAGGGCCTGGAAGTAGGTACGAAAGTAATCAGTGGTGACGCAGTTGCTCCTGAGGTTGGTAATGCCTTATTGTTGAAAAACATGCCTTTGGGTACTGTGATTCACAATATAGAAATGCAACCTGGTAAAGGTGGTGCCTTAGCCCGTTCTGCCGGAACTTACGCTCAGCTGAACGCTAAGGAAGAAAAGTATGCTGTTTTGAAAATGCCTTCTGGTGAATTGCGTAAAGTACTGGGTACTTGTATTGCTACTGTAGGTATTGTTTCTAACAGTGACCACGCTTTACAATCAATGGGTAAAGCCGGACGTAACCGTTGGAAAGGTATTCGCCCCCGTACCCGTGGTGTTGCGATGAACCCCGTGGATCACCCGATGGGTGGTGGTGAAGGTAAGTCTTCCGGTGGTCATCCCCGTAGCCGTACTGGTAAGTACGCTAAAGGTGAAAAAACACGTAGCCTTACTAAAGCATCTAACCGCTTGATCATCCAGCGTCGTGATGGTAAGAAATTAGCAGGTAAGTAATTAAGAAACGATATTTCGTTTTTCAAATATAAATGATAACCGATAAAATGGATGAGCAGGTATTAACCTGCTTGTCAAATCATCAAAACTCAATATAAAATGGGTCGTTCAATAAAAAAAGGTCCTTATGTGGATCACAATCTTGATGAAAAAGTAACCAAGATGAATGCGGAAGGTGGAAGAAAGACCGTGGTGAAGACCTGGAGCCGCCGTTCAACAATTACTCCTGATTTTGTAGGGCATACTTTTGCTGTGCATAATGGCAACAAATTTATCCCTGTGTATGTAACGGAGTATATGGTGGGTCATAAATTGGGTGAATTTGCTCCTACGCGTAATTTTAAAGGACACTCAGGTAGCAAAAAATAATGAGAAGACCTGATGGGTTATTCTGTATAGCATAAAATATTTTAAGTAATCAATTTAAACAACCTGAAGATATCCGAAAGGATGAGGGTTTTAAGTTATGGAAGCAACAGCTCGTTTACGTAATTATCCTACATCACCGCGCAAAATGCGCCTGTTGGCCGATCTGATTCGTGGTGTAGAAGTAGAAAAAGCATTGAATATCCTTAAGTTCAATACCAAGCACCCATCTGTTCCTTTGGAAAAGTTGTTGCTGAGTGCTATTGACAATTGGAAGCAAAAGAACGAAGGTGCTGATGTGGCTACTGCTGATCTGGTCGTAAAAACGATCTTTGTAGATGGTGGCCGTATGTTGAAGCGTATGTTACCAGCCCCGCAAGGCCGTGCTTATCGCGTACGTAAACGTAGCAACCACGTTACCCTTATTGTAGACAGTAAAAAAAGTTAGCGAATAGGCTAATGTGATGATTAGCTAGTGAATTAACGATATGAGCTAGTTGATTGTATAGTTAAGATTTTAAAATATTATTATAATTAGCTAATTAGCTAATTGGCAAATTATCAAATTAAAAACATGGGTCAAAAAGCAAATCCGATAGGCAACCGTTTAGGCATCATCCGTGGTTGGGATTCTATGTGGTACAGTAATCCTAAAGATATGGGTGCTAAGGTAATTGAGGATCATAAAATTCGCACATACCTTAATGCACGTATCAATAAGGGCGGTGTTTCCCGTATAGTTATTGAACGCACATTAGGCAAACTAATCATCACGATCCACACTTCCAAACCCGGTATCATTATTGGTAAAGGTGGCCAGGAGGTAGACAGGATTAAGGAGGAATTAAAAAAACTTACGGGTAACGCTGATGTGCAGATCAATATTATGGAGATCCGCCGTCCGGAACTGGATGCCCAGATTGTCGGAGAAACGATTGCCCGCCAGATAGAAGGTCGCGTAAGCTATAAGCGTGCTATTAAAATGGCTATTGCTACAGCGATGCGTATGGGTGCAGAAGGGATCAAGATCAAAGCCAGTGGCCGTTTAGGTGGTGCTGAAATCGCCCGGAGTGAAGAGATTAAACAAGGTCGTACCCCACTACATACCTTCCGTATGGATATAGACTATGCTTCTGTATATGCTATGACAGTTTATGGTAAAATAGGTTTGAAGGTATGGATTTGTAAAGGTGAAGTTTTAGGCCAGCGTGAATTGAATCCTAACCTGAGCAGCGGAGCGACAGATCGTCGTGGAGGCAATATCGGTGGTGCAGGCAGTGGAGAACGTCGTGGTGGTGGAGAACGTCGCGGTGGCGGCGGAGAGCGTAGAGGTGGTGGCAACCGTGAGCGCGGTGGCGCAAGAAAGGATTAATGCCCAGGTATTAAGTTAAGTAAGGTGCCCGTTGCCGCAGATTCTTTGCTTGCGTCAGCACCGCTTAATACGAATATATAATTTTATAAAGACAGTACCAGATACTTAAAAATAGTAGCAATGTTACAACCAAAAAGAGTAAAACATCGTAAGCAGCATAAGGGAAGAATCAGGGGTAATGCCGAACGGGGTTCCACCGTAGCTTTTGGTTCTTTCGGTTTGAAAGCATTAGAACCGGTTTGGATTTCTAACCGTCAGATTGAATCTGCACGTCAGGCTATGACCCGTCATATGAAACGTGAAGGTAATGTTTGGATTCGCATATTTCCTGATAAGCCGATTACGGCAAAGCCTGCAGAAGTACGGATGGGTAAAGGTAAGGGTAGCCTGGAATATTGGGCTGCAGTTGTTAAGCCGGGTCGTATTATGTTTGAAGCTGATGGTGTATCTGAGCAGGTAGCCCGCGAAGCTTTTGAGCTGGCGGCGCAAAAATTGCCGATCAAAACTAAATTTGTAGTACGTCGTGATTATGCAGGTGCATAGTGAGGGTGATTACTATCGATCATATTCATATAAATGTATTTAGGGTAATAAGTTGAATGATTTATTACACTTTACTCAAATCTCAATATAATGGCAAAGTCAAATAAAGCGAAAGTTGAAGATTATCGTTCTTTGAGCGATGAGGCGCTTAACGACAAGATCGGTGAAGAGGGTCTGCGTCTGAAGAAAACAAAATTCAGCCATGCGGTTAATCCTATTGAAAATCCGATGGTTATCCGCGGCATTCGCCGGCATATCGCTCAGTTGAAAACAGAGCAACAGAAAAGAAAAAAAGTATCTTAATATAATTTCAATTATCTTTCATAATGTCAGCAGTAGAAAGAAAAACCAGAAAGAGCCGTATAGGGCTTGTTACCAGTGACAAAATGGATAAGACCATTACGGTTGCAGTAGAGCGTAAAGTGAAACACCCTTTTTACGGTAAATTTCTAAAGAAAACGACCAAGTTCCATGCTCATGACGAGAGTAACCAATGTGGTATTGGCGATACGGTTCGTATTATGGAGACCCGTCCATTGAGCAAGACAAAGCGTTGGAGACTGGTGGAAATCGTTGAAAAAGCCAAATAGTTCTTCCGAGAAGGATTTTTAAGGGAAAGGTTTTAGGCCCGCCCTGATTAATAAAAGCAATACTATTTGTGGATAACCGGCAGGTAGGGAGAGGCTGAGCAATCAGCATACACTAGCATATCGTTGGCATCCGCGATTAAATGTTATAAAAATGATACAGCAAGAATCAAGGCTCAATGTAGCTGATAACAGCGGCGCTAAAGAAGTACTATGCATCCGCGTGTTGGGCAATAGTGGTCAGCAATATGCAGCCATTGGCGATACCATCGTGGTATCGATAAAGGACTCCATCCCTGCAGGCGGTGTTAAAAAAGGTACGGTAAGCAAAGCCGTAATTGTACGGACAAAAAATAAGCTTCGTCGTAAAGATGGTTCTTATATTAGTTTCGACGACAACGCGGTAGTTTTGTTGAACAACTCAGGAGACCCTCGTGGTACACGTATCTTCGGGCCGGTCGCGCGGGAACTGCGTGATAAAGGATACATGAAAATTGTTTCTTTGGCGCCAGAAGTATTATAATTAAAATATTTTCGTACCTTTGCCGCCCGTTTCATTAAAAGCGGCTCAAGATAAATTGTAATGAGTACAAGATTCAAACCTAAGTTTAACATCAGGAAAGGCGACCAGGTTGTGGTTATTGCCGGTAACGACAAGAACCGTACGACTCCCCGCCAGGTGTTATCAGTATATCCTCAGGAAGCACGTATCTTGGTGGAAGGCGTTAATATTGTTACCAAACATTTAAAGCCCAACGCCAAAAACCCTCAGGGGGGTATCGTAAAGGAAGAAGCGACCATTCACATTTCCAATGTGCAGTTATGGGACGCTAAGGCTAAAGCCCCTACACGCATTCTCAGGGAGCGTAAAGAGGGTAAAGCTATTCGTATTTCAAAAAAAACAGGTCAAGAAATTAAATAATGAGCACTGTAAATTACACACCGCGTCTGCAGCGTAAATACAAGGACGAAGTAGTGGCTAACCTGATGAAAAAATTCGGTTACTCTACTGTCATGCAAGCCCCCCGTCTGGTTAAAATTTGTTTGAACCAAGGCGTTAAAGGTTCTGTTTCAGATAAGAAACTTGTAGATGATGCTGTTAAGGAAATGACTATGATCGCAGGTCAGAAAGCAATTCCTACGATGTCCAAAAAGGATATCTCCAACTTTAAGTTGCGGAAGAACATGCCTATTGGTTGCCGGGTTACCCTGCGCGGATCCAATATGTATGAATTCCTGGATCGTCTTGTTTCCGTTTCCTTACCTCGTGTTCGGGATTTTAAAGGAATCAGCGAGAAGTCTTTTGATGGTTATGGCAATTATACATTCGGTGTAACAGAGCAAATTATTTATCCTGAAATTGATATTGATAAGGTAAACCGTATCAGCGGTATGGATATTACTTTTGTCACTACTGCAGGTACTAACGAAGAGGCATATGAATTGCTTAAAGAACTAGGAATGCCTTTCAAAAATATTAAAAAAGAATCTAACTAAGAAACATGGCAAGAAATTCAATCATTGCACGCCAGCGTAAACGTGAGAAAATAGTAGCCAAGTATGCTGATAAACGTGCTGCTCTTAAGGCTGCCGGTGATTTTGAAGCATTGGATAAATTACCCAAGAACGCTTCTCCGGTACGTTTAAAGAACCGTTGCCAGATTACTGGTCGTCCTAAAGGATATATGCGGCAATTTGCCCTGGGCCGTGTTATGTTCCGTGATATGGCACTTGAAGGCAAATTACCCGGAGTTAGAAAGGCTTCCTGGTAATAGACCGGGGTCGCTTCCTCAAGGATAATGCATACGTTGAAATATTAGACGAAAAGACCTGGAAGGGTAACTACCGTCAATTAGCAAACCTAAAAAAATAAAGTAAAAATGGTAACTGATCCTATAGCAGATTTTCTTACCCGCATTCGTAATGCTCAGATGGCTCGTCACCGTATTGTAGAGATTCCGGCGTCCAATTTGAAAAAACGTATTACCGAAATTTTGTACGACAAAGGATATATCCTTAAATACAAATTTGAAGATGATAATAAGCAAGGTTTAATCAAGATAGCCTTGAAGTACCATACGGAAACCAAAGAACCCGCTATTCGTTCACTGGAACGTATCAGCCGCCCTGGTCTTCGTCAATATGCTAAGCCTTCTGAAATTGCTCGTGTGAAGAATGGATTGGGTGTGGCTATTGTCTCTACTTCAAATGGAGTGATGACTGATAAAGAAGCACGTGCGAACAATGTTGGTGGTGAGGTACTTTGTCAGATCTGGTAGAAAATAGTTGAAGAGCAAATATGTTATCAAACATGTTTGCTCTTTCCTGAATATAGTACGGTATTTTCTGATCATCTAAGTTCTCCTATACGGAGCTGAACACGGGAAGTACTTGTTGGAATATAGAGGTTCGTCCTCTTATTGTTTTTTTAAAATTTATTTGAAATGTCACGTATAGGTAAGAAGCCGATTGTATTGGCAGACAAAGTTACCCTGACAGTGAGCCCCAATAACGAAATCGTTGTAAAAGGCCCTAAGGGTGAACTGAAAGAAACTTTAGATAGAGATATTAAAGTGGAAGTTAAAGATGGCGAGGTGCTTGTTACCCGTCCTACGGATCAGATTCGCCACCGTGCATTGCATGGTTTATACCGGTCCCTGATCGCCAATATGGTGGAAGGTGTAACTAATGGTTATAAAAAGGAACTGGAACTTGTGGGTGTGGGTTATCGTGCCGCCATTCAAGGGCAGCAATTAGATATGGCTCTGGGTTATTCTCATAATATCATTATGGAATTGCCTGCTGAGGTAAAAGGTACTGCTGAGATGTTGAAGGGGCAACCTCCCAAAGTAACTCTGGAGTCAATAGATAAACAATTGCTGGGTGCGGTGGCAGCTAAAATTCGTAGCTTACGTAAACCTGAGCCTTACAAAGGAAAAGGGGTTCGTTTTGCTGGAGAAGTGGTACGCCGTAAAGCAGGTAAAACAGCAGGTAAGTAATTATAAATTTTGGATTTTGGGTTTTGAATGGACATTGGTGTTTTTTATCCGGGGTCCGTTCGTGATTCAAAATCCAAAATACGTAAATAGCAATTAAATTGTAACCTTCGGAAGCCTTCTTTTAAAACTGGGAGGGTGATAGTTAAAGGGCCAAAAAGGGGCCAAAGCTGTTGCCCGTTCTATCCAATTGGAAGAAGAGCCCGTGCAAAATATAGAATCAAATGTCTAAAATAGCAAAAACTGTAGTACGCCGTCAGAAGTTGCGTTGGCGGATTCGTAAAAACGTGAATGGAACTGCTCAAAAGCCCCGTCTTTCCGTTTTTAGAAGCAACAAGGATATTTATGCTCAACTGATTGATGATGCTTCCGGTTTAACCCTCGCAGCAGCTAATTCCCGGATGAAGGATATTGCTGCCCAGGCAGGTACTAAAACAGAGAAAGCTGCTCTTGTGGGTAAGGTCATTGCGCAAAAAGCCAAAGATCTGGGAATTGAAGCCTGTGTATTTGACAGAGGTGGATACCTGTACCATGGTAGGGTCGCCTCCCTGGCCAATGGTGCCCGGGAAGGGGGATTGAAATTCTAATCTTACCCGTTTTAATTAGCTGAAAACCTATTTTAAATTTTGTGAGTAAGGGTTTAAGGAGGATTTAAAGTATTACCTGATTCTCGTTTCCAAAGCTCATCATTCATATCAGATACAAATGACTCAATCAAACAGTCGGATTAAATCCGCAGAATTAGAATTACATGATAAAGTGGTTGCCATCAACCGTGTAGTGAAAACTACCAAGGGCGGCCGTGCCTTTAGCTTTTCTGCCCTGGTGGTAGTAGGTAATGGCAATGGTGTAGTGGGCCAGGGTCTTGGCAAGGCTAAAGAAGTTAAAGAAGCCATTGCCAAAGGCATAGATGATGCCAAAAAGAACCTGATTCGCGTACCGGTAATGAATGGCACTGTTCCTCATGATCAGTTTACCAAATCTGGTGCAGCGAAAGTATTGATTAAACCGGCTGCTCATGGTACAGGTGTACTGGCAGGGGGTAGCATGCGTGCTGTTTTGGAAGCCGCAGGTTATACCGATGTATTGGCTAAGTCTTTGGGTTCTGCTAATCCTCATAATGTGGTGAAAGCAACCGTAAAAGCCCTCAGCGAATTACGTGAGCCTATTCAAGTGGCTAAAGAGCGTAATATCGGTCTGAAGAAAGTATTTAACGGTTAATTACTGCCTTAATTGTTGAAATGAGGTCCGGAACAAATAGGTACTGCCGCATTCAATAAGGGTAATGAAGTAGCTATATAATAATTATATAATAACATATAAGTCATGTCTAAATTAAAAGTAACTCAGGTAAAAAGCGGCATCGACCGTTCCGAGCGCCAGAAGCGCACACTTCAGGCTTTGGGCTTGCGTAAGATCAACGCTACAGTAGAAGTTGAAGCGACTCCGCAGATCAAAGGTATGGTTGCAAAGGTATTGCACCTGGTAAAGGTAGAAGAAGTTCTATAATCCGCTGAATGCTACTCCTGGTACTTATTTGAGTTAGAGGGTCAAAGCAAAGCGTACTGTTTATTTTATTATTTAATAACTGCGAGCGGGAGTGCTACCCGCGTAAGTTTAAAAAACACAATACAATGCAATTACATAATCTTAAGCCAGCAGAAGGTGCGACTCATCATCAGAAACGTGTAGGTCGTGGTGAAGGTAGTGGTTACGGTGTGACAGCCGGTAAAGGTAACAAGGGGCAACAAAGCCGTACAGGTTATCAATCTAAAAAAGGTCATGAAGGTGGACAGATGCCCATTCAGCGTCGGATGCCTAAACGCGGCTTTAAGAATTTTAATCGTGTAGACTATAAAGTCTTTAACCTGGGACAGGTAGAAGCTTTGGTTTCCCGTTATGAATTAAAAGAATTCTCTTTGGATAATTTATACATTCATAGCCTGATTAATCGTACTGATCTGGTTAAAATATTGTCTAACGGAGAGCTGAAAAGCGCTGTCACCTTTAAAGTGAACGCTATTAGTGAAAAAGCAAAAGCTGCGATTGAAGCCGCTGGAGGAACTGTGGAATTATTGTAATTACTGAACCACCCTCAATGTGGTGTTCCTTTTTAAGTAATATACTCCATTTACAAAAGACGCTTTTTTCCAAATGCATGTTATCAATAATAACATTGTTATTTTAGTAAAAGAATTAACTTTACTAAAGATTTGGTAAAACGCGTCTTTTGTTGTTTATTCGCAACCTATTTAAAATATTGCACTTCCTGTGAAGAAACTTATTGAAACCCTAAAGAATATTTGGAGCATTGAAGAGCTTCGTAAGCGTATATTGTTTACGCTTGGACTAATTTTGGTTTATCGTCTTGGTTGTTATATTGTCCTTCCTGGTATGAATCCTCATGCATTGGCTACAGATCAGGCTCAGGATGGTCTTTTGGGTTTGATCAACATGTTTGCGGGAGGTGCCTTTAGTAATGCCTCCATTTTTGCATTAGGTGTAATGCCCTATATCTCCGCATCCATTTTTATGCAACTGGCCGGGATTGTGGTCCCGCAGTTTGCCAAATTACAAAAGGAAGAGAGTGGCCGGAATAAGATGAATCAATACACCCGTTATTTAACGATTGTGGTGACTCTGTTTCAGGCTAGTGCCTATATTGCTTATTTACAAACACAAACGGCACCAGGTGCCATCGTGGTGGATGGTCCCCTATTCTACATATCAACTATTATTATATTAACTGCAGGTACTTTATTTGTAATGTACCTGGGTGAGAAAATAACAGATAAAGGTATTGGTAATGGTGTATCTATCCTGATTATGGTGGGTATCCAGGCACGTTTACCTCATTCGCTGATCCAGGAATTCACGGAAAAGTCAGATACGGACAGGCTATTGTTCTTCTTGTTTGAAATGCTGTTTTTTGTGGCTGTTGTTGCTGGTCTGGTGTTGTTGACGCAGGGAGTCCGCCGTATTCCATTGAACTATGCCCGCCGTATTGTAGGGACCAACGCTGCTAAAGAAATCGGAGGCGGATCACGCAATTTTATTCCATTGAAAGTGAACTCTGCTGGTGTAATGCCCATTATCTTTGGCCAGGCTTTAATGTTCATCCCTGCAATG